>JAFKFE010000157.1 GCA_017308345.1 Alphaproteobacteria bacterium
CAGCTCGCGCAGCGGCTTCACCTTGCTGGTCGTATCCGCATAAATCGGATGGGCCTTGTAAGCGGCAAGGGCTGCCTCGTCCTCGAACTCGGCATAGACGACCACATCGATCGCGTTGGAGAACAGATCGACCTTGGTGTTGAGCGTCACCTCGAAATGCCTCGAGTGCGGAATCCTGCCCAGCGCCAGCAGGCCCGAGCGCACGGCCTGGACATCCTCCTTGCGCCGCACGCTGAAGAAAACGATGTGCCGGATCAAGCCAGTCTCCCTGATCGTCAGTTCAGCGGCGTTTCTGTGGGAACAATGCCGGGGCGTCAACCCGCAGCGATGTCGCGCCCGCGATGAGAAAATCGGCGGGAGCTCATCCGGTGACGTAGCGCACGACGCGCGATATTTCCCGCACGGTCACGTCGAGATAGTGGCCATGGTTGTAGAGGCCGTCCCAGATCAAGAAGAAGGTGATGGCGACGATGACGATCACATAACGCATGCCTAAAACTACCCCATGTGCATGGCCGGAACCAGAGCGCCACGGCGGCAATTGTCCAAGGTCACCGTTTTTTGCGCCTTCAGGGGCTACCCGCTGTCCGGTTTTTCGTCAGGTCGGCCGGTTGTAGACCAGGCGAACCTTGAAGATTGGGCGAATGGCGCTCAAGCGGATGAACGCCCAAGTTGTCGTCGTCGCCCTGCGTGATCAGCCGGGCGCTGCGCTGGCCGGTGGAATAGATCCATAGCCAGCTAAGCGACACGGCGAGCCGGTTGCGGAAATCGATCAGGAAATAGATGTGCGCGATGCCCCACAGCCACCAGGCGAGCCAGCCGGTGAGCTTGATCCAGCCGAAATCGATCGCGGCGGCGCGTTTGCCGATTGTCGCCAGGTCGCCGTCGTGCCGGTAGCGGAACGGTCGTGGCGTCGTATCGCCGGCAAGCCGCGCCCTGATCGTCGCGGCGACATGCTTGCCCTCCTGCTTGGCCGCCGGCGCCACGCCCGGCACCGGCTTACCATCCGGACGCAACAGATGCGCCGTGGCGCCGATGACGAAGATATCGGGGTCGCCCGGCGCCGTGAGGTCGGGTTCGACCAGCACCCTGCCCGCCCG
>JAFKFE010000158.1 GCA_017308345.1 Alphaproteobacteria bacterium
CCGGCTCCGGTCAACGGCGTCGCGGCCGTCGCCGCGAAACCGAAGACGCCGCATGTCTCACATGCGCTCGACGACCAGACCTTGCACAAGCTGAAGAAAGGCCGGCTGCCGATCGAAGGCCGGGTCGACCTGCACGGCATGACGCAGGACGAGGCCTATTCGCTGTTGCTCACCTTCCTTAATCGGGCGCATGCCGGCGGCATCCGCTATGTGCTGATCATCACCGGCAAAGGCTCGTCGTCCGGCGGCGACGGGATCCTGCGCCGCGCCGTGCCGGCCTGGCTGTCGACGCCCGCCTTCCGGCATCTGGTGTCCAGCCACGATCACGCGGCGCGCAACCATGGCGGCTCGGGCGCGCTCTATGTGCGGCTGCGGCGGACGCGCCCATGAGAGGTGCGGCGATGAGAGGCCGGCAATGAGCGCTTCGCCGATGAGGACACTCCTTTGACCCCGTTCGGCGAGAAGCTCAGGGCGCTGCGCGCCGAGCGCGGCGTCAGCCAGAAGGCGATGGCCTCGGCCATCGGCGTCAGCGCCGCCTATCTGTCGGCGCTCGAGCACGGCCGCCGCGGCGCCCCGACCTGGACGCTGATCCAGAAGATCATCGGCTATTTCAACATCATCTGGGACGATGCGGAGGATCTCGCCCGCCTCGCCGAAAGCTCGCACCCGAGGGTCAGGATCGACACGTCGGGCCTGTCGCCGGCGGCGACCGAGCTGGCCAACCTTTTGGCCGAAAGCATCGAGAAGCTCGATGAAGCGGAATTGCGCCGCCTCAGCGCATCGATCCGCACGGCGCTTGGGTGGCGAATATAGTGCAAGGTTTGCACCAGCGGGCCGCGATTGTCCCGCTGGTGCTTTTTGGCTTCATCCGAAGAGCCACCCAGCAGCCGATCACGGCTTGCCGGCGGCACCATTGGTGCTGTCGTGGCCGCCATTGCCGTGATGGTCGCGGCCACCATTGCCGCCGCCAAGACAGTCCGCGGAGCCGGCGCCGCAGCAGCGGCCGCTCCACAGGTCATTGAGGTTGGTCGCGGCGCAGCTTTTGACGGTCTGGTCCGCCAGGGCCGATCCGGTCAAGGCCGATACCGCGACGGCGGC
>JAFKFE010000159.1 GCA_017308345.1 Alphaproteobacteria bacterium
CCTGAACGCGCGCGAGGCTTTCGGCATGACGGAAGTCGGCCCGGCCATGTTTGCCCCCATCGAGCGCTCCGACAAGGTCGGATCCGGATCATGCGGGGTGCCCTGTCCGTTCCGGCAATGCCGCATCGTCGACGAGGCAGGCGATCCCGTTCCGCAGGGAGCTATCGGCGAATTGCAGATCAGCGGCCCCGGCATCATGCTGGGCTACTACAACAATCCGGAAGCGACGGCCGAGGTCTTGCGTGACGGGTGGTTCTCCACTGGTGATCTGTTTCGCCAGGACGAGGACGGCTTCTTCTACATCGTCGGCCGCAAGAAGGACATGATCCGGCGTTCGGCCGAGAACATCGCCGCGCGCGAGGTCGAGACAGTTCTTGCCGCGGCCCCGGGGGTGGCCGAAGTCGCCGTGGTCGGCGTGCCGGACCCGCTCAGGGGTGAAGAGGTCAAGGCCTATCTGAAACTGAAGGAAGGGCAGGGGCCCGATCAGGCGCTCCTGGACAGCGTCATCGCCACGGCCCAGGCCGGTCTCGCCGCCTTCAAGGTCCCCCGCTTCTATGCCTTCGTCGCGGATTTTCCCCGCACGGCCTCGCTGAAGATATCCAAGCCGCAGCTCAAGGCGCGAGATACCGATCCGAGGGCAGGCTCCTACGACCGCACCGTCGGCGCCTGGATCGAGGGGGCCAATGCATGAAACCGCATTATGACGCCATTATCGTAGGTGGCGGGCACAACGGGCTGACCTGCGGCGCCTATCTTTCGCGCGCCGGGGTTAAGGTTCTCGTGGTCGAGCGGCGCGACGTCATCGGCGGAGCCGCCGTCACCGGGGAGATCGCGCCAGGGTATCGCTCGTCGATGGCGTCCTACTATCAGGGCCTCCTGCAGCCCAAGGTCATCCTTGATCTCGAGCTGCAGAAATACGGGTTCGAGGTGCTGCCCGCGCATCCCACCGTCTTTGCGCTCGAGGGCGGCAGAACCTTCACCATGTGGGACGATCCCGAGAAATTCGCCGCCGAAATCGGCAGGCTGTCGAATTCGGACGGCCAGGCCTATGCGCGATACCGTGCGCATATGCAGAAGATCGCGCCCTTCATGAAGCAGACCTGAGGCGCATGGCCGGCGTTGTGTGGCGCTTTCGCAAGATCGGTCCGCAATTCTTCGACATCTACAACCTGCTGACCATGAGCGCCTACGACTACCTGTCGCGTTGGTTCGAGTCGGAGGACGTGAAGCTGGTCCTCGGCTTCTTTGCCGGCGGCGGCGGCGCCAATTCCAGCCTGAAGACGCCGGGCTCGGCCTACATGCTGGCGCGCGGCATCGTGCGCGACGGGAGCACGCCGGCGGGGCCGGCGGGTTTCATGAAAGGCGGAATGGGCGCGATCTCGGAAGCCATTCGCCGTTCGGGCGAGGCGCATGGGATGGAGGTCCGCGCCGGCGCTCCGGTCGAGAAGATCCTGGTCGAGAACGGACGTGCCGTCGGCGTCCGCCTCGCGGGCGGCGAGGACGTCCGCTCGAAGATAGTCGTCGCCAATGCGACGGCGCGGACGGTCTTCACCAGGCTCATCGAGCCCGGCCTGCTGCCCGAGGACTTCAATCGCGACATCGC
>JAFKFE010000204.1 GCA_017308345.1 Alphaproteobacteria bacterium
GAGAGCTGGCCCGGATATTTGTTGGCCTGCTCCGGGATCTTGACGCGCTTGAGGAAATGCATGGCGATCTCTTCCGCCTGCTTCTTCGGCATCTTGCGCACCCAGATCGGCGCCAGCGTGCAGTTCTCCAGGATGGTCAGATGCGGGAACAGGTTGAAGTGCTGGAACACCATGCCGACCTCGCGGCGCACCTCGTCGATCTTCTTCAGATCGTTGGTGAGTTCCTTGCCGTCGACGATGATCTTGCCCTTCTGGTGCTCCTCAAGCCGGTTGATGCAGCGGATCATGGTCGACTTGCCGGAGCCGGACGGGCCGCAGATGACGATGCGCTCGCCGCGCATCACCTTGAGGTTGATGTCCTTCAGCACGTGGAACTCGCCATACCATTTGTGCATGCCGACGATGTCGATGGCGACATCGGTGGTCGAGACATGCATCTTTCCGGCATTGACCTTGAGGTCTTCCGCGCTGACGGCGTTTTCGCTGGTCATGGCCAATTCCCCTTTTTTATCGTTTGTAGCCGGTGTCGAGCCGGCGTTCGGTGTACATTGAATAACGCGACATGCCGAAGCAGAACAGCCAGAAAACGAAGGCGGCAAAGATCAGGCCGGATTTCGGGGTCTGCGGCGATGCCCAGTTGGGGTCGGCGAAGTTCTGCTTCACCACGCCAAGCAGGTCGAACATCGAGATGATGAGCACCAGGCTGGTGTCCTTGAACATGCCGATGAAGGTGTTGACGATCCCCGGGATGACCAGCTTCAGCGCCTGCGGCAGCACGATCAGCCCCATCTTCTGCCAGTAGCCCAGGCCGAGCGAGTCGGCGCCTTCATACTGGCCTTTCGGGATCGCCTGCAGGCCGCCGCGGATGACCTCCGCCATATAGGCGGCGGCAAACAGCGACACGCCGATCAGCGCCCGCAGATATTTGTCGAAACTGACGCCCTCCGGCAGGAACAGCGGCAGCATCACGCTGGCGAAGAACAGCACCGTGATCAGCGGAATGCCGCGCACCGTCTCGATGAAGACGACGCACAGCCACTTGATGATCGGCATCTTCGAACGGCGCCCGAGCGCCAGGACCACGCCCATCGGCAGCGACACGGCGATGCCGACGAAAGACAGGCTGAGCGTGACGAGAAGCCCGCCCCAGCGCGGGGTCTCGACATGCGGCAGGCCGAAGACGCCGCCGACCAGCAGGAAGAAAGCAACGATCGGCAGCGCCACGAAGAGCAGCAGGGCGTTCAGCCCCTTGCGCGGAACGCGCGGGATCAACATCGGCACCAGCAACACCACGAACAAGATGGCGACCAGGATCGGCCGCCAGCGTTCCTCGACCGGATAGGTGCCGAACATGAACTGGCCGAACTTGGCGTTGACGAACGCCCAGCAGGCGCCGGTCCAGCCGTCGGGCTGAATGCCGCCTTGCGCGACGGTGGTGCAGACCGTGCGGTCCGGTCCGGTCCACTGCGCATTGATGAAGGCCCAGTTGATGACCTGCGGCAGGATCCAGAGCACAATGGCGATGCCGAGGACGGTGAGGACGGTGTCACCGACCGAGCCGATCAGGTTCTTGCGCACCCAGGCATAGGCGCCGCGTTCGGTAGGCGGCGCCGGCTGGGCGAGCGCCATCTCGGTGCGCACCCAGGACATATCGTGTTCCTGCATGGCCCTACCTCTCCACCAGCGCCATTCTGGCGTTGACAATGTTCATGACAAAGGACGTCACCAGGCTCAGCACCAGATAGGCAATCATCATGATGAACACGCCCTCGACCGCCTGTCCGGTCTGGTTCAGCACCGTGCCGGCCGTGGCGGTGAGGTCCGGATAGCCGATGGCGATCGCCAGCGACGAGTTCTTGGTCAGGTTAAGATACTGGCTGGTCAGCGGCGGGATGACGATGCGCATCGCCTGAGGCACGACGACCAGCCGCAGGATCGGCCCGGAGCGAAGGCCAAGCGCGCCGGCCGCTTCGGTCTGACCTCTGCTGACCCCCCTGATGCCGGCACGCACGATCTCAGCGATGAAGGCCGCCGTATAAAAGGACAAGGCCAGATAGAGTGACAGGAATTCCGGTTTGACCTGGAAGCCGCCCGTCAGGTTGAAGGTCGACTGTTTCGGGAAGTCGAAGGTGACCGGCATTCCGCCCAGCAGGAAGGCGAGCAGCGGCAGACCGACAATCAGCGCCACCGATGTCCAGAAAACCGGAAACTGCTGGCCAGTCGTCATCTGCCGCTGGCTCGCCCTGTGCGCGACGAACCAGGCCATTGCCAGCGCGAGCAGGAAGGCGACGCCGATCAGCCAGGACCCGTCACCCCATACGGGTCGCGGGAAATAGAAGCCGCGCTGGTTCAAGTAGGATCCGAAGGGCAGATGATAGCTTTCGCGCGGCGCCGGCAGCACCGCGAGCACTCCCGAGTACCAGAAGAAGATGACCAGCAGTGGCGGGATGTTGCGGAAGACCTCGACGTAGACCGTGCAGATCTTGCGGATCAGCCAGTTCTGCGACAGGCGGCCAATACCGACGATGAATCCGATGATCGTGGCGGTGATGATACCGGCGACGGCGACGATGATGGTGTTGAGCAGGCCGACGACGAGAGCGCGGCCATAGGTCGAATCCGACGTGTATTCGATCGGCGTGGTGGAGATATCGAAACCGGCCCGGCTCCTGAGGAATTGGAAGCCCGAGGCGATGTGAAGGCGCTGGAGGTTTTCTATGACGTTGTTGACGATCCACCAGAGCGAGCCGAAGACGATGATCACAACGAGCGTCTGAAAGAACAGACTGCGTATTTTGGGGTCATTGATGAAGGAGCCGCGGTTCGGCTCCTCGCGAAGGATTTCCTGCGAAGCCATGGACCGTCCCCTGGAAAGAGAAACCGGGAGGCAGACGACCTGCCCCCCGGATCACGTTTCGATCAGCGAACCGGCGGACCGTATTGCAGGCCGCCCTTGGTCCACAGCGCGTTGATGCCGCGCGCGATCTTGAGCGGGCTGCCGGAGCCGACATTGCGCTCGAACATTTCGCCGTAGTTGCCGACGGCCTTGACGATGTTGACGACCCAGTCGTTGGAAAGGCCGAGATCGGCGCCATACTTGCCGTCGGGCTCGGTGCCGAGGAGGCGCTGGATGTTCGGGTCGGTCGACGTCTTCATCTCATCGACATTGGCCTGGGTGATACCGGCTTCCTCGGCGTTGAGCAGCGCGAAATACGTCCACCGGGCAATATGCGCCCACTGGTCGTCGCCCTGGCGCACGGCCGGGCCGAGCGGCTCTTTGGAGATGATCTCGGGCAACACGACGTGGTCGGCCGGCGAGGAGAGGGTCAGGCGGATGCCATAGAGGCCGGACTGGTCGGTGGTGTAAGCGTCGCAGCGGCCCGCGTCATAGGCGGCATTGACCTCCTCGAGCTTCTCGAACACGACGGGATTGTATTCCATCTTGTTCTTCTTGAAGTAGTCGGCGAGGTTGAGCTCGGTCGTGGTGCCGCTCTGCACGCAGACGGCGGCGCCCGAAAGCTGCAACGCGGAGTTCACGCCCGGCAGCTTCTTGGCGTTGATCATGAAGCCCTGGCCGTCATAGTAGGTGACCCCGACGAAATCGAGGCCGAGCGCGCTGTCGCGGTTGCTGGTCCAGGTGGTGTTGCGCGACAGGATGTCGATCTCGCCCGACTGCAAGGCGGTGAAACGCTCCTTAGCGCTGAGCGGGGTGAACTTGACCTTGGAGGCGTCACCGAAAACGGCGGCCGCAACGGCGCGACAGAAGTCCGCGTCGATGCCTTTCCAGTCACCCTTGTCGTCCGGCGCCGAAAAGCCGGCGAGACCGGTCGAGACGCCGCACTGGAGAAAGCCCTTCTGCTTCACGGTATCGAGCGTGCCTGCCGAAGCGGCGGACGCCATGAACCCGAGCGCGGCGGCGCCAAGAATGCCGATTGCAATGTGTTTCATGACCCACATACCCTTTTCTGTTACAGGCGCCCCTGCTGCCAGGCGACGCTTGATCTTTTTTCGTTTGTGAATGCAGCTCCCACTTCAAGGCCCACTCCCGGACCCGCATCGGTCGCCGATGCGCTGCCTCCCATTCACGGCACGCATCGAAGGCGATTATTCCTGTGAGGTCAAGGGAAATGACCGAATCCGGAGAGGTTTGAAAAGCAATTGCCGCGAATGCCTGAATTGCGGACAAGAGCATATGAAATCGGCAGGCTATGCGAATAAATCAGTCAAGTCGCGCCGTCGCGAATCAATGAGCCGCGGCAGAATCCGCTTCGGCAATAGCGGCGCTTTATTGGGCGGGCGCGCCGTTGGATTGGCCCAGCGGAAGACTGGCCCTTGGCGGGCCTGGCGCGGTTGCGCGGGCTTTGCCACCGCTCTATGGCTGGTCCCCCTGACATCATCGACAGGCGACGAAACATGGCAAAAGACGGCATCGAAATGGGCACCAACACGCTGCTCGCCCATTCCGGCAACAACCCGCGCGACTATTTCGGCTTCGTCAATCCGCCGGTCGTGCACGCCTCCACCGTGCTCTACCCCGATGCGGCCTCGATGGCCGCGCGCAACCAGAAATACACTTACGGCACGCGCGGCACGCCGACGATGGACGCGCTGACGCTCGCGGTCGATGCGCTGGAAGGCTCGGCCGGCACCGTCGCGGTGCCTTCGGGACTGGCTGCGGTGACGGTGCCGCTGCTCGCCTTCCTTGCCGCGGGCGATCACCTGCTGATCGTCGACAGCGTCTACCACCCGACGCGCCATTTCGCCGACACGATGCTGAAGCGGCTCGGCATCGAGGTCGAATATTACGAGCCGCGCATCGGCGCCGGCATTGCGTCGCTGATCAAGCCGAACACCAGGGTGGTGTTCACCGAATCGCCGGGATCGAACACCTACGAGATCCAGGACATCCCGGCGATCGCCAAGGCGGCGCACGCGGCGAACGCGATCGTGATGATGGACAACACCTGGGCGACGCCGCTCTATTTCAAGCCGCTCGACCATGGCGTCGACATCTCGATCCATGCGGCGACGAAGTATCCGGCCGGGCATTCCGACGTGCTGCTCGGCACGGTGTCGGCCAACGAGACCCATTGGAAGCAACTCTATGACGGCTTCTGCACGCTGGGCTGCTGTTCGGGACCCGACGACATCTACCAGGTGCTGCGCGGCCTGCGCACGATGGGGGTGCGGCTCGAGCATCACCAGAAGAGCGCACTTGAAATCGCGCGCTGGCTGGAAGAGCGGCCGGGCGTCGCGCAGGTGCTGCATCCGGCGCTGGAAAGCCATCCCGACCATGCGCTCTGGAAGCGCGATTTCCGCGGCTCGAGCGGCGTCTTCTCGATCGTGCTCAACGGCGGCGGGCAGAAGGCGCAGCACGCTTTCCTCGACGCGCTCAAGATCTTCGGCCTCGGCTATTCCTGGGGCGGCTATGAGAGCCTTGCCGTGCCGGTCTTCCTCGGCGACCGCACCATCGCCAAGGGGGCTTACGCCGGCCCGCTGATCCGCCTGCAGATCGGGCTGGAGAACGTCGAGGATCTCAAGGCCGACATCCTTCGGGGACTTGCGGCGGCTGCCGGGGTCTGAGCGGCGGGCCGACGGCAGCCGGCGGAGAGATTTCGGGCGCGACCGGGAAAGCGCGGACCCCGGTTCAAGCGGCCGGCCTAGTGGTGGTGGTCCTTCAGGCGATGCCGGTGCGCGGCCTGTTTTGCCCGGTTGCCGCAGGCAGCCATGCTGCACCAGCGGCGCCGGTGCCCGCGGGTATGATCGGCGAAAAGCAGCGTGCAGGCTGGTCCCTCGCAAGCCTTCACATGTGAAAAATCCTCCGTGCAGACAAGGCTGGCCAGCGCCTCTCCGATCGGCAGAAGGAGCGCCTCGGGCGTCCGCCATTTGCGCTCCGTGAGACGCTGAAAAGGCATGTCCCCGCCGGCTGGCACGTCCTTGCCCGCGAGCGAGGGGGAGATCCGGCTGAAGGTCTCGTCACGCTCGAGCAAGCGGTTCAGCGGATCCAGTTGCGCAAGGTCCGCGGCCACCAGAGGCCGCCCCTTGTGCTCGCGCACGAACCCCCGGAACCACTCCCTCAGGTGCCTTGCCTGACCGGCGACCTTGTCCAGTTCGCCCGGAAGGGCATGCGCGCGAATGCCATCGAGCGCCTCGGCCGGCACGAGCCGCGCCTGCCCCAGCCAGTTCAGCAATCCCTCGCCGTCGTCGATCCAGTCGACCGGGGTATCGACCGGCGTCGCGATCGAATTGAGGAAATCCAGGCCGGGCGCGTCGCCGACAAACATCGCAGGCAGGCGGTTCATCACAACTCCGGTTCCGCGCCGGCAGCCGCCAGCGCATCGATTCGTGAACACAAGACCGTGATAACCCTTTTGAGGCCGATTGACAAGTTACGCTCACATTGAGTAACTGCCATAAATTGATCAAGACGGTTACAGACCTTTGACTGGATCTGGAAGGAGGCCGCAGTGCCCTCGAATGAAATGAATGTCGTGCTTGTCCACGGCGCCTTCGCCGACGGATCGAGCTGGGCCAAGGTGATCGCGCCGTTGACGGCCCAGGGCTTCGAGGTGGTGGCCGCACCACTGCCGCTGACGTCCTTCGAGGACGATGTGGCGGCGCTCGACCGGACGCTGGAACGCGTCGCCGGTCCCGTCGTCCTCGCCGGCCATGCCTATGCCGGCGCGGTGATCGGCGCCACCCGCCGCGAGGAGGTGAAGGCGCTTGTCTATGTGGCGGCACTCGCGCCCGACGAGGGGGAAACGGTCGTCGACGTCTTCTATCGCGCCGAACCGCATGCCAAGGCGCCCAAGCTCGCGCCTGACGACAACGGCCTGATCTACCTGCCAGGCGAGGCATTCGCGGTCGCCTTCGCGCAAAATGCCCCGGCTGAGGAACTGGCGGTGCTTCAAGCGGTGCAGAGACCGATCTCGCCCGCCTGCATCACCGCCCGGATGGGACGGCCGCTGTGGCGTGATCGGCCCGCATGGTTCCTGGTCGCGGAAGAAGACCGCATCATCGCATCCGAGACCCAGCATTTCATGGCGACAAGGATGCAAGCGCGGACCCGCTCGCTGCCGGTCGATCACACGCCGATGGTCACCGCGCCCGGCGTGGTCGTGGAGCTCATCCTCGATGCCGTAAACGCTTGCGAGGCCGGGGAGGCCTAGCGCTCGCGAGAGCACTATCGTCCGTCAAATTCGTAACCTTAAAAATGATTATCATCCGGTTATAAAGGAGAGAAAGATGACCACCTATCGCACCGCCGATGTCGACGGCTTCAGCGTCTTCTATCGCGAGGCGGGCAAGCCCGGCGCGCCAAAACTGCTTCTGCTGCACGGCTTTCCGAGCGCCGGCCATATGTTCCGGGATCTCATTCCGCTGCTTGCCGACCGTTTTCATATCGTCGCGCCCGATCTGCCGGGTTTCGGCGGATCGGACATGCCTTCACCCAAGGGCTTCGCCTATACTTTCGACCACATCGCCGAGATCATCGACCGCTTCACCGAAGTTGTCGGCTTCGACCGCTATGCCGTCTATGTCTTCGACTATGGCGCGCCGACCGGGTTGCGGCTGGCGGTGAAACACCCCGAGCGCATCGCGGCGATCATCTCGCAGAACGGCAATGCCTACGAGGAGGGACTGAGCGAAGGCTGGAATCCGATCCGCGCCTATTGGCAGGACCCCTCGCCCGCCAACCGCGAGGCGCTGCGCGGCTTCCTGAAGCCCGAGACGACCGCATGGCAGTATACGCATGGCACCCCGGCGGACGCGGTATCGCCCGATGGCTACTCGCTCGACAATTTCTATCTCGCCCGGCCGGGCGCGCAT
>JAFKFE010000205.1 GCA_017308345.1 Alphaproteobacteria bacterium
GTCCCTGGCCACGATCGAGGACGACGCCGGCAACGAACACGACATCCTGCGCGACAACATGCCGTTCGGTCGCCCCGGGCAGAACGAGTTCGGCACCTATTTCATCGGCTACACGCGCTATCTGTGGGTGATCGAGAAAATGCTGCAGCGCATGTATGTCGGCGAGCCGCCCGGCGCCTACGACCGGCTGCTCGACTTCTCCACCCCGCATACCGGCACGACGTTCTTCGCGCCGACGCGGCCGATGCTGCAGAAGCTTGCCGACGAAGCGTAGGCTCCAGGCCTGCGGACTATCCGGCCCCGGGCAAGATCTTGCCCGGGTTCATGATGTTCAACGGATCGAGCGCCTGCTTGATCGTGCGCATGATGTCGACGCCATGGCCGAGTTCGCGCCTCAGGAAGCCGACCTTGCCCTGGCCGATTCCGTGCTCGCCCGTGCAGGTGCCGTCCATGGCGATGGCGCGCATGTTGAGCCGGGCGACGAATTCCTCGCACCGGGCGATCTCCTGGGGATCGTTCACGTCCATCAGCACCAGGGTATGGAAATTGCCGTCGCCGGCATGGCCGACGATGGGTGCCACCAGCCCCATCTCGGCGATATCGGCCTCGGTCTCGGTGACGCATTCGGCCAGCCGCGAGATCGGCACGCAGACATCGGTCGAAAGCCCCTTGGCGCCGGGCCGCAGCGTCAGCGACGACCAGTAGGCGTCATGCCGCGCCTTCCAGAGCTTCGTCCGCTCCTCGGCGACGCTGGTCCACAGGAACGGCCCGCCGCCATTCTCCTCGGCGATCATGCCGAAGGTTTCGGCCTGCTCGGCGACGCCCGCGTCGCTGCCGTGAAATTCGACGAACAGGCACGGGCTTTCCGGATAGTCGAGCTTGGAATAGTTCTTCATCGCCCGCATCTGCAGCGCGTTGACCAGTTCGATCCGCGCCACGGGAATGCCCATCTGGATGGTCGCGATCACCGTGTTGCAGGCAGCCTCGAGGCTCGGGAACGGGCAGACGCCGCCGGAGATCGCCTGCGGAATGCCCTGCAGGCGCAGGGTCAGCGATGTGATGACGCCGAGCGTGCCTTCGGAGCCGACCAGAAGCCGGGTCAGGTCGTAGCCGGCCGAACTTTTCTTCGCTCGCTTGCCGGTCGTCACCGTCTCGCCATCGGCCATGACGGCGGTCAAAGACAGCACGTTCTCGCGCATCGTGCCGTAGCGCACCGCGTTGGTGCCGGAAGCCCTGGTCGCCGCCATGCCGCCGAGCGACGCATTGGCGCCCGGATCGATCGGGAAGAAGAGGCCGGTGTCGCGCAGATGCCGGTTGAGATCCTCGCGCGTCACTCCTGGCTCCACCGTGCAGTCGAGGTCCTGCGGATTGACCGAAAGGATACGGTTCATGCGCGAGGTGTCGATCGAGATGCCGCCGCCCGGCGCATTGGTGTGGCCTTCGAGCGAGGAGCCGACGCCGAAGGCGATGACCGGCACGCGGTGCGCGGCGCATGCGCGCACGATCTCCTGCACCTCGGCCGTGCTCTCCACAAAGGCGACGCCGTCCGGCGCCTGGGTCGGGATATAGGTTGTGGTGTGCGCATGCTGGCTTCGGATCGCCTCGCCGGTCTGAAAACGCTCGCCGAAGCGCTGCTTGAGGATGCCGAGCACCGCCGCGATGCCTTCCTCGTTGCGTTCGACGGGGTTGAGGTCGCTCAAAGCCATGAATTCCTCCGCGAATGGACCAGTGGCCACCCTTGTTATGCAGCTATGGATGGTGCCTAAAGCAATTCCAGGAAAGGTGTGAAGCGGTTTTCCGGCCGGAATTGCGCCAATCTTATGAGAACCTCACCAACCACGCTCTGTCCAGCGACGATCAAGGAAAACCAGATGATCATCCCCGCCCCCTTCATTTCCGACCCGATGGGCATCGAGAAGGACTGGATCGACTATAACGGCCATCTCAACATGGCCTATTACAACGTGCTGTTCGACCGCTGTTCGGACGAGGCCTTCGAGATGATGGGCATGGGGCCGAACTACGCAAGGGATCGCCGCCTCACCATCTACACGGCCGAAGTCCATGTCTGCTACGTCCAGGAACTGCACCTCGACCACAAGGTGAAGGTCTCGTTCCAGCTCATCGACCATGACGAGAAGCGGCTGAGGGCCTATCAGGAAATCCGCCATGTCGACGGCTGGCTGGCCGCCACGTCCGAGCAGCTTTCGCTGCATGTCGACATGGCCGGGCCGAGGGTCGCCCCCTTCCCTGCCGACGTGATGGCCAAGGTCGAAGCGGTGCGCGCCGCCCACGCCGGTCTGCCGATGCCGGAGCGCGCCGGCCGCTCGATCGGCATCAAGCGCAAGAGCGCTTGAAGCACCCCGACGCCCGCGTTAACCTTACCAAGGTTTTAACGTGAACAAGCCGCATGAGTCCGTTGAACGACTCAGCGGCGTGTTCGAAAACCGCCGTACCGGGTTGCGCACGGGCGGCTGGCGGAATGCGGTGCGAGGACAGTGCATGAAAACCGACATCAAGGTCGAGGTGGAGCGCTTGGCGGCCGATCCACGCATCACCGACTATGATTTCTGGCGATCGCTGAAGAACGTCAACAACGAGATTTTCCACATCGCCAACAACAACGAGCCTATCCCGTTCGACATGATCCGCTGGCGCGCGATTTTGACCCAGGCGCGCATGCGGCGCGGCCACGCCTGATTCGTCTCATTGCCCCCATCATCCCTGGCCGATCATCTCTGCTTGAACCCTCCGAGCGGCGAGCGCGGCTCGACCGGTGACGACTGGATGATGGCGGTGTTGGTCATCGCATGGGGGATGATCCGGTCGATCACGCGCTCGAGTTCGCTCACCGAGCCGACATGGGCGAGCGCGATGAAACAGTCTTCGCCGGTCACCCGGTCGCATTGCGCGATTTCCGGCAGTTCGCGGATGATCTCCGCCACCACTGAAAGCTGCCCCGGCACCGGCCTTATTCTGAGCCATGCCGACAGCTTCAGCCCAAGCGCCGCCGGGTTGATCCTGACCGTGTAGGCCTCGATCACGCTGTTTTCCTGCAGCTTGCGGATGCGCTCCGCCACGCTCGGCGCCGACAGCCCGACCCCGCGCGCCAATTCCGCCGTGCTGATGCGCGCGTCCTTTTCCAGCAGCCGCAGGATCTTCAGATCCGTGGCGTCCAGGTCAGCATTTTCATTTCGAAGGTTTTTCAACGTGATTTCCTTCCATCAGGAAGAAGATAGGTCACAGAGCCATTCATCCAACATATGATCCGCGATTTTCACCTGCGATAATGCCTGCATGAAAGCTCGAACGCAAATTCCAGTTGCGAGCCTGGCCGCCAGTGATGCCGATGCGCGCCCCGCCCTCGCCGGCCCCACCACATTTGCCGGAACGGCCGACGCGTTGCCGCCGTATGTCTGGTTCTGCGTCAGCGCCGTGTTCCACTATCTCGGACCGGCCTTCGCCGTGCTGCTTTTCGCCGAGGTCGGCGTGCTCGGCATGGCCTGGCTGCGCATCGCCACAGCCGCCCTCATCTTCGCTCCTTTGACCAGGCCCTGGCGCGTTTTCGCCAGCGCGGATCGCGCTCAGCGGCTCCTGCTGCTGGCTTTCGGCGCCTGTCTGGCGGTGATGAACTGCTCCTTCTATCTCGCGCTCGACCGCCTGCCGATCTCGCTGGTGGCGGCGATCGAATTCGTCGGCACGATCGCAGTCGCGCTCGTTGGCCTGCGCAACCGGCGCAACTTTGCGGCGCTCGCTGTTGCCGTCGTCGGCACCCTGCTGCTCATCGACGTGAAATGGTCGAGTGATCCGGTCGGCCTGTTCTGGGCCTTTCTCAACGGCGCTCTGTTCGTCGGCTATATCGTGATCGGTCACCGTGTCGCCCGGACCGGCATCGGCATTGCCGGTCTCGGTGCCGCCATGGCGATCGCGTTCCTTGTCGTGTTGCCCGTCGGCTTCCGCGAGGCGCTGCCCGCCTTCTCGTCGCCGCGACTGCTCGTCGCGGCGATCGGTGTCGGCGTCTGCTCCTCGGTCATCCCTTACATCTGCGACCAACTCGCCATGGCGCGGCTGCCACGCGCGAGCTTCGCGCTGATGCTGTCGCTGCTGCCGCTGACCGCGACGCTGATCGGCGTCATCGTGCTGCGGCAGGTTCCCGCTCTCAGCGATTGCCTCGGCATAGCGCTGGTCGTGACGGGCGTCGCCATCCACAAGCCGGCGCGGGAATGATCCATCGACGGCGCTTCGGAAGCACGTTGGGATTCAGGTCAGCTTTTGCCTCAGGAAAGCGATCGTCCGGCCCCAGGCGAGATCGGCGGCCTTCTTGTCGTAGCGCGCGGCCGATGTGTCGTTGTTGAAGGCGTGGTTGGCGCCCTCATAGACATAGACCTCGTATTCGACATGCGCGGCGTCAAGCGCCTTCTTGTAGGCATCGATGCCGGCATTGGTGCGCGTGTCGAGCCCGGCATAGTGGAGGAGCAGCGGCGCCTTGATCTTCGCGGCGTCCTCGGCCTTGGGCTGCATGCCGTAATAGGCGACGCCGGCGCTGAGATCGGGCGCATGGACGGCAAGCTGGTTGACCGCGCCGCCGCCCCAGCAGAAGCCGACCGCCCCGACCTTGCCGTTGCCGTCCTTGAGGCTCTTGAGATAGGCGATCGTCGCCACGCCGTCGGCCGCGACCTGAGCCGCGTCGAGCTTGGTGAACATGTCGCGCGCCTTGTCCTCGTCGGAAGGCGTGCCGCCAAGCGGCGACAGGAAGTCCGGCGCGAGCGCGACGAACCCTTCCAGCGCCACGCGCCGGGCGACATCGCGGATATGCGGGTTCAGCCCCCTGTTCTCGTGGATAACGATGACGGTGCCGGGCTTGCCCGACAGGTCGGCCGGCTTGACCAGGTAGCCTTTCATCTCGCCGCTTGAGCCGGGATAGGTGATGTCCTCGCCCTTAACGCGGCTGTCGTCCTCGGCGACGATCGCCGCCTGGGCGGAATTGGCTGCCAGCATCGGCGCGATCGCGGCCGCCGCGGCGCCCGAACCCGCCAGTTTCGTCAGTTGCTCCATGAAGCGGCGCCGGTCGAGCGTCAGATGCGTGTATTCGTCATAGGCATCGATCATCGCCTGAGTGATGGGTTGCGTGATGATAGGTTGCGTGACGACGGGCTTGGCAACGGGTCCGGTCATGGCTGTCCTCGACGATCGATGGGATGATCCGCAAGATAGGTCCGAGAATAGCGTGGTCCAGTCAAGCCCGGGTGATGCTCCCCGCATGAGAGGGGCTTGGCGCGGGCTGCCCGCCGCGGCGGCGGCAGGCCAGGTTCATCACGTTTTGGTCATTTCCGAAAACCTTGATGATGCTGTAACATGGGGACGGGAAGCTGCGGCTCCGTCTGATCCGAATGACGAAAAAGGGAATGCCATGAACGTCCAGGACATCGTCAACACCGTCTCGCATAAGGCCGGGCTCGATCAGACGACGACGGAGAAGGTCGTCGGCACCATCTTCTCCGTGCTGGAGCACGAAGCGGAGGGCACCAGCGTTTCGTCCTTCTTCGCCCAGATCCCCGGCGCCAACGCGCTGGCCCAGAAATATGACGTGATGGCCGCCGGCGCGGCCGCCGGTTCCGGCGGCGGCCTGCTGTCCTCGCTGCAGGGCGCGCTTGGCGGCGTCCTCGGCGAGAAAGCCGGCGCGCTGATCAACGGCGTCGCCGCGCTCAAGGCGTCCGGCCTCGACATGGCGCAGATCCAGCAGGCCGGCGAAGCGCTGATCAAACAGGCCGAGGCGGCTGCCGGCCCGGACCTCACCAACCAGGTCCTCGGCCAGGTGCCCGGGCTGAGGAGCCATCTCGGCCTCTAGCCGTCGGCCGCAATGTCGCGGCCAATGGGATTTCCCCTGCCCTGCGCCTGTCAGGCTGGCGCCAGACACGCGAAACTGGAACAAAACGTAGACAGTTCTGGTCTTTCGCTCCCGAATCACTACATTCGGGATCAATGTCGGGCTTTTCCGAGGACATGCCTTTTTTCGATGAACCGAATGCGCGGCCTGCTGCGGCCCCGTCCGGCATAGCCGCGCGCGCCATGGCCGCCCGCAGCGGCCAGAACACTGCCCCCGATTACCTGAAGGGCCTGAACCCCGAGCAGCGGCTCGCCGTCGAGACAACGGAAGGTCCCGTCCTTGTGCTGGCCGGCGCCGGCACCGGCAAGACGCGGGTGCTCACCACCCGCATCGCCCATATCCTTGCCACCGGCAGGGCCTTCCCCTCGCAGATCCTCGCCGTCACCTTCACCAACAAGGCCGCGCGCGAGATGAAGCAGCGCATCGGCCACCTGATCGGCGAGGGCAATGTCGAAGGCATGCCGTGGCTCGGCACCTTCCACTCGATCGGTGTGAAGCTGCTCCGCAGGCACGCCGAGCTTGCCGGGCTGAAGTCGGATTTCACCATCCTCGACACCGACGACGTCGTGCGGCTGATCAAGCAGCTCATCCAGGCCGAAGGGCTGGACGACAAGCGCTGGCCGGCCAAGACCTTCGCCCAGATGCTCGACAACTGGAAGAACAAGGGCCTCGGCCCCGACGAGATTGCGGAAGGCGACGCGCGCAGCTTCGGCAACGGCAAGGGCCGCCAGCTCTACAAGGCCTATCAGGAGCGGCTGCAGACGCTGAATTCCTGCGACTTCGGCGACCTGCTCTACCACCCGATCCGCATCTTCCGCGCCTATCCGGACGTGCTGAAGGAATATCACCGCAAGTTCAAGTACATACTGGTCGACGAGTACCAGGACACCAACACCGCGCAATACATGTGGCTCCGCCTCCTGGCGCAGCGGCCGAGTGCTCCAAGAAGTGGTTCTCCGGGCGGTCGCGCCCCTAACTTGTCGAAATCAGCGTCGTTCGACAGGACCGAGGCAGGTCAATACAGACCTCCGGCTCCCGAAGAGGACACACCACAGCACAGCGGTGATTGGGATGTTTCGGCCGAAGGCCGCAAGCCCGACCGGGCGTCCGAGCCGTTGCGAGGCCCCCGCGGAGGGCCCGCGCCGGCAGGCGCGGAACAGCCCGTGAGCGTTAATATCTGCTGCGTCGGCGACGACGACCAGTCGATCTATGGCTGGCGCGGCGCCGAGGTCGACAACATCCTGCGCTTCGACAAGGATTTCCCGGGCGCCACCATCATCCGCCTGGAGCGCAACTACCGCTCCACCGCGCATATTCTCGGCGCCGCCTCCCATCTCATCGCCCACAATGAGGGCCGCTTCGGCAAGACGCTGTTCACCGACCGCAACGACCCCGAAGACGACAAGGTGCATGTCCATGCCGCCTGGGACTCGGAGGAAGAGGCCAGGGCCATCGGCGACGCCATCGAGACCTACCAGCGCCAGAAGCACAATCTCAACGAGATGGCGATCCTGGTGCGCGCCTCTTTCCAGATGCGCGCCTTCGAAGACCGTTTCATCACGCTGGGCCTCAACTACCGCGTCATCGGCGGCCCGCGCTTCTACGAGCGCCTGGAAATCCGCGACGCGCTGGCCTTCTTCCGCGTCGTCGCCAACGGCGGCGACGACCTCGCCTTCGAGCGCATCGTCAACGTGCCGAAGCGAGGCCTTGGCGAAGCCACCATCCGCCAGATCCACGACACGGCGCGCGCCATGCGCGTCCCGATGCTCGAGGCCGCGGCCACGCTCGCCGAAAGCGACGAGCTGAAGCCGAAGCCGCGCGCGGCACTCCGCGAGGTGGCGGCCAATTTCGAACGCTGGCGCAACGCGCTGGAGACCACGCCGCACACCGAGCTCGCCGAGACTATCCTGGAGGAGAGCGGCTCCACGGTC
>JAFKFE010000160.1 GCA_017308345.1 Alphaproteobacteria bacterium
CAGCAGAAGAGCCTGTCGGTGCTGATGACCCTTCTCAACAAGGAGGGCATCGAGAGCATCACCCGCGACGCGCTTACCAAGGACGAGAAGGCCTGGCTGGAGGAGCATTTCCAGGAGCAGGTCTTCCCGGTGCTGACGCCGCTGTCGATCGACCCTGCGCATCCGTTCCCGTTTATCCCCAATCTCGGCTTTTCCATCGCCCTGCAGTTGCGCCATCGCAAGAATGGCGAGGAGATGAGCGCGCTCTTGCGCCTGCCGGTGGCGCTCAGGCGCTTCATTCGCCTGCCCGACCGCAAGAACCATGTCCGCTTCATCCCCTTGGAGGAGGCGGTCGGCATCTATATCGGCAAGCTCTTTGCCGGTTATGAGGTCAAGGGCTCGGGCACGTTCCGCATCATCCGCGACAGCGATATCGAGGTGGAGGAAGAGTCGGAAGATCTCGTGCGCCTCTTCGAAACGGCGCTGAAGCGGCGCCGCCGCGGTTCGGTGATCCGTATCGAGTTCGACACTCTGATGCCGGGCGAACTGCGCGATTTCGTCGCCGGCGAGCTCGGCGTCTCGTCGAGCCGCATCAGCGTGCTCACCGGGCCGCTGGCGCTCAACCAGATCTCCGAGATCGTCGCCATTCCACGCGACGACCTGAAGTTCACGCCCTACAATCCGCGCTTCCCCGAGCGTATCCGCGAGCATGGCGGCGACTGCCTGGCCGCCATCCGCGAGAAGGACATCATCGTCCACCACCCCTACGAATCCTTCGACGTGGTGGTGCAGTTCCTGCGCCAGGCCGCCGCCGACCCGGAGGTGGTGGCGATCAAGCAGACGCTCTATCGCACCTCGAATGACAGCCCGATCGTGCGCGCGCTGATCGACGCCGCCGAGGCCGGCAAGTCGGTGACAGCGCTGGTCGAGCTCAAGGCGCGCTTCGACGAGGAGGCCAACATCCGCTGGGCGCGCGACCTCGAACGCGCCGGCGTCCAGGTCGTGTTCGGGTTCCTGGAGTTGAAGACCCACGCCAAGATGTCGCTCATCGTGCGCCGCGAGGACGGCCGGTTGCGCAATTACGTCCATCTCGGCACCGGCAACTACCACCCGGT
>JAFKFE010000161.1 GCA_017308345.1 Alphaproteobacteria bacterium
GCGGTGATCCTGGGACTGCTGCACTTTCTGCTGCACTACATGATCCTCAACGTCTATGTCAGCCTGGAAGGCATCGACCGCACGCTGATCTCGGCGGCGCGCTCGATGGGCTGCACCAGTGCGCAGGCCTTTCGCGAAGTCACGCTTCCCCTCTCCCTCCCCGGCCTGGCGGCGGGGCTGCTGCTCTGCTTCGTGCTGGCGGCCGGCAGCTATGTGACGCCGCAATTGCTGGGCTCCGGCCGCGACGCGCTGTTCGGCAATCTGATCTACGACACCATCATGGGCGAATTGAACTGGCCGATGGGCGCCACGCTGTCGATCGTGCTGTTCGTCGTGCTCGGCTTCTTCGCCGCCATCTACACCCGCTACATGGGCATGTCGCAGATCGTCAAAGGGCTCGGAGGATAAGGGCGGATGAGCGGGACGCGGCGCAAGGAGGAAGGCAGATGGGCGTGGCGGCTGACCGGCTTCGTCACGCTCTGCGTCTACATCTTCATGTTCGCGCCGATCGTGGCGACCGTCATCCTGTCGTTCAACGCCTCGATGTTCGGCGGCTTCCCGATGACCGGCTTTTCGCTGCAATGGTACGCCAAGCTGATGAACAATGACGCGGTGCTGACCGCCTTCCGCACCTCGCTGTGGATCGCGCTGGTCACCGCTGTCGCCACCACGGCGATCGGCGTCGTCACGGCCTTCGCGCTGGTGCGCTTCGAATTCCGCGGCAAGCAGGCGCTGAGCACGCTGGTGATCCTGCCGGCGCTGGTGCCGGAAACCATCCTCGGCGTCGGCCTGCTGGTGCTGATCAAGGCGATCGACCAGCCGCGCACGATGCTGCTCCTGGTGCTCGGCCATATCCTTTTGGCCGTGCCCTATGTGGTGCTGATCGCGCAGGCGCGCATGGTGGGGATAAGGCGCGTCTACGAGGAGGCGGCGCTCTCGCTCGGCGCGTCGCGCTTCGCTTCCTTCCGCGAGATCACGCTGCCGCTGCTCATCCCGGCGGTCGTCGGCGGCGCGCTGCTCGCCTTCACCATCTCGTTCGACAACACCTCGGCCAGCCTGTTCTGGCGGCCGGCGGGCGTCGAGACCATGCCCAC
>JAFKFE010000162.1 GCA_017308345.1 Alphaproteobacteria bacterium
CCACCCAGTTTGGTCGCTTCGCGCCCGTCTTCGACTCCGACTCGGCCTGACCTGAATCTCGACATGCTTCAATGCAGGCGGACGTGGCTAACCTTGCAAATCGGCGCCGCGCGGACGATGGTGGCGCCATGACTGCCGCCTCCCCAAGCACACCCGCCGAGATCGCCGAACTGCTCGCCTTCTATGCCAGCGCCGGCGTCGACGACGCGCTTGAGGACGCGCCGATCAACCGGTTTGCCGAACCGGCGGCGAAGCCGGCTGAACGCAAACCCGCCGAGCGGGCGCCGGCCGCGCCGCGCCGCGAAGCCGGGCCCGAGAGCCGCACGACACCCGAGCAGGTTCCGGAACGAGCTGAGAACCCGCCAGCGCCCCTATCCGGCCTCGACGCCAGCAATATACCGGACGCGCCCGCGCGCATGCCGGCGGCCGCCGTTCCCGACGAGGCGCAGGCGGCCGCGGCACGGCAGCTTGCCGCAAGTGCTTCGACGCTCGATGAACTGCGCCAGCACATGGCCGCGTTCGATGGCTGCAACCTCAAATTCACCGCCAAGAACCTGGTCTTCGCCGACGGCAACCCCAACGACGACCTGATGCTGGTCGGCGAGGCGCCAGGCCGCGACGAGGACCTCGAGGGCCTGCCCTTTGTCGGCCGCTCCGGCCGGCTGCTCGACCGCATGCTGGCGTCGATCGGCCTCGACCGCAACTCGGCCTATATCGCCAACGTCATCCCGTGGCGCCCGCCGGGCAACCGTACGCCGACGCCGCACGAGACCGAAATCTGCCGCCCCTTCATCGAGAGGCAGATCGAGCTGGTCAACCCCAAGGTGCTGGTCAACCTTGGCGGACCGTCCGCCAAGACGCTGCTCAACACGACCGAGGGCATCCTGCGCCTGCGCGGCAATTGGCGGGTGCATACGACCGCTTCCGGGGTTGCCATCCCGGCCATGCCCACGCTGCACCCGGCGTATCTTCTCAGGACACCCGCGCACAAAAAGCTGGCGTGGCGGGATTTCCTCGAGGTGAAGGCGAAGCTGAAGGCGATTAGCTAATCTCCCCCCTTGTGGGGGAGATGTCCGGCAGGACAGAGGGGGGC
>JAFKFE010000163.1 GCA_017308345.1 Alphaproteobacteria bacterium
GCGCGCATGACCGCGGCCGCCTCGGTGTCGTCGATCAGCGCGAGCAGCAGGTGTTCGAGCGTCGCATACTCGTGATGCCGCTCGTTGGCGAATGTCAGCGCCTGATGTAGCGCCTTTTCCAGGCCTTGGGAGAAAGCCGGCATGTTACCTCACTTCTTCTCCATCACGCATTGCAGCGGATGCTGATTCTGTCGGGCGAAATCCATGACCTGGGACACTTTGGTCTCGGCCACCTCGAATGTGTAGACGCCGCACTCGCCCACTCCATGATTGTGGACATGAAGCATGATGCGCGTGGCGGCCTCGCGGTCCTTTTGGAAAAAACGCTCCAGGACGTGAACGACGAACTCCATGGGCGTGTAGTCGTCGTTCAGAATGAGGACCCGGTAGAGACTGGGCTTCTTGGTCTTGGTTTTGGTGCGCGTGATGACAGCGGTACCGCGACCGGGATCGTTGCGGTCCCCGTCACTTTGCATTCGCACCACGCCTGCCGTGGCAGTCAAACCGATCGTCACGTAGTCCAGCCTTTTCGAATCCCCATGCGAGTTCAACATGTAGGTTCTCGATGGACGATTTTAAGCCCTTCTGTTTAGCTGACAATATGGCTAGGTGGCCAAACCTCAGCGAATTTCTCAATCGTGAATGCGGCAATGTGCATCGGGTTGCGATCAGCCACGAAAAAACCCGGCCGCGTTTCCGCGACCGGGTCTGTCTAACAGGCCGGTTGGCCGTACAGGACGGAATCAGGCGAATTACTTCGCCTTGGCGACGACCGATTCGAAGGGCTTATAGGCTTCCTTGGCGAGCTCGGCGTAGAGGTTGCCGATCTTGCTGGCCTCGGCCACGAAGCTCTCATAACTCTGCTTGGCGTAATCGGTCTGAATCTCGATTGCCTTCTCGATCGACTTGGCCGCGAACAGCTTCTCGAAGGCGGCGCTGCCGGCCTCGAAGCTCTTCTTGGTGTATTCGCCGGCTTCGGTGGCGATCGCCTGCGCGCCCTTGGTGAGCGAGGCAAAGCTCTTCAGCCCGGTGTCGGCAAACTCCTTGCCGTATTTCGTGAAGTCCTCATAGGTCTGGGTCATTTCATACTT
>JAFKFE010000164.1 GCA_017308345.1 Alphaproteobacteria bacterium
CTGTTCATCAACCTGATGGACAATGTGCGCGGCAAGGTCATCGCCTGCGACCGCGATGCCGGCGGCTGGTCGTTGAAACCGATCGCGCTGCCCGACAACGGCAATGTCGGCATCAGCCATGTCGAGCATTTCGGCGCCAGCGTCTCCTTTTCCTTCACCGATTTCCTGACGCCGAGTTCGATCATCTGGTCGGACGACGATGGCGAGACGCTTCAAACCGTGAAGTCGCAGCCGGCTCGTTTCGACGCCTCGCCCTATGTTTCGGAGCAGTTCGAGGCGCGCTCGAAGGACGGCACGATGATCCCGTATTTCGTGGTGCGGCGACGCGACCAGACGGGGCCGGTGCCGGCGCTGCTCTACGGCTATGGCGGCTTCGAAGTGCCGCTCTTGCCCGGCTATGCCGGCATTCGCGGCAAGCTCTGGCTGAACAAGGGCAACGCCTATGTGCAGGCCAACATCCGCGGCGGCGGCGAGTTCGGTCCGGCCTGGCATCAGGCGGCGCTCAAGGGCAAGCGCCAGAACGCGTTCGACGATTTCGCCGCGGTGGCCGAGGACGTGGTCCGTCGCGGCATCACCACGGCGGCGCAACTCGGCATCCAGGGCGGCTCGAATGGCGGCCTGCTCACCGGCACGTCGCTGACGCAGCGGCCGGAATTGTTCGGCGCCGTCATCATCGACGTGCCGCTGCTCGACATGCTGCGCTACACCGACCTGCCGCCCGGCGCTTCCTGGATCGCCGAATATGGCGACCCGTCGAAGCCGGAGGAGGCGGCCTGGCTCGGCGCCTATTCGCCCTATCAGCATGTCGCGGCCGATGTCGCCTATCCGCCCGTGCTGCTGATGACCTCGACCGCCGACGACCGCGTCCATCCCGGGCATGCGCGCAAGATGGCGGCGCGGCTGCAGGAGGCAGGCCATGGCCGGACGCTGTTCTTCGAGGAGACCGAGGGCGGCCATGGCGGGCGCGGCGATCGCCGACCACAGGCGGCGCAGACGGCGATGCGCTATGTCTTTCTGCAAAGGGCGCTCGCGGGTACGGCTTGAATTCTAGGCCTCAGGCGGCATAAGCTGCCGCCATGATCCGCTTC
>JAFKFE010000206.1:0-7766 GCA_017308345.1 Alphaproteobacteria bacterium
AGCGCTTTCGCGGAGCAGCCCGGTCTTCTCGTCGATCTTGTCGATCAGCAGGCCGAACTGATCCGGCAGGCCCTTGATCATCTCGGCCTTGAGGTTCTGCATGGCCTTGATCAGATCGGCGATCGAGGTCGACGAGGCGTCGATCTCACCCGTGAGCTCCTGGAAGGTGGACAGAACTTCCATGACCTTCGTCTGGCGAAGGATGTCGCTGCCGCCGTCCAGAGCCTTCTGCTTCTGGGCTAGGTCGTCCATCGTCGCCGTGAGGGTGGCGACCCGATCATTGGTGCTGTCGACGGAGGCCTGGTACTCGTCCTGCTGGGTCTTGATCTGGTCCAGCTTGGCCGCAAGGTTCCCCATCGTGTCGCCGTAGGACGACAGAAGCTGCAGACCAACGATCAGAGCCGTGGCGCCGAGGAAGAGAGGGTTGCCAAGCGTGGCCGCGCGCAGCGCCGCCATGGCGCCGGCCGCCCCGGTCGCCGCCGTGCCGATGCCAATCAGGCCGGCAACCAGGCGCCCCAGACGAACCAGGAGAGCAGCCGAGACCATCGTTGCTATTGTGGTGCCCACGATCTGGACCAGTGGTTGAAGCTGGCGCAGCCAGGCGAGCACGTTGGCGCCCACGGAAATCGTGTTCTGCAGAGTGCGGAGGAACGGCTGGAAGGCCGTGTAGACGAGCGCGCCCAGGTTCGAGCCGAAGTTCTTCGCGGTGTTGGCGAGCGACTCCATCTGGGTCTGGTTCGCCTCGGCCGCGGCGTTGGTCAGCAGGAAGCTCTGGCGGAGCTCCGACATGGTATCGAGGTTGTTGGAGAGCGCGGTGTAGGCGGCGGCAGCGCGCACCTCCAGGCCGCTGAAAGCGCTCGACGTGTCGAAGCCGGCGTTCTTCAGGTTCTCCAGTACGCCGGAGAGGCCATGCGACTTGAGGTCGATGTCTTCGAGCGACAGGCCGAGGCGGGAGAGCTCAGCCTTCAGGTTCTTCGACGGCGTGATCAGGTCGACCAGGAGCTGGCGCATGCCAGTGCCGATGGTCGAACCCGACCTGATGCCGGCGTTTGCCATCGCGCCCACGGCGGCGGTCAGTTCGTTGTAGCTGACGCCCACGGTCGCCGCGGTGTTGCCGGCGTACTGCATGGCGGCCGACAACTGGTCAAGAGTCAGCTTGGACTCGTTCAGGGCGGCGGTGAAGACGTCGGCCAGGTGGCCGGCCTCGCCCGCCTGCAGACCGAAGATGTTCAGAGACGAGGTGACGAGGTCGACGGCGTCCTTCAGCTCGGTGCCGGCGGCGGTCGCCAACTTGGCGACGGGCTCGATCGCCTCCGCGACCTGACCGGCCGACATGCCCGCCTGGCCCATGATGGTCGCGGCTTCGGAGATCTCGTTGGCTGTGAACTTGGTCTTCTCGGAAACCGACAGCAGCCGGTCTTCCAGTAGGCCCATCTCCTGGTTGGTCGAACCGGTGATCGCCTGGAACTGCTTGAACTGGGCGTCCAGGTTGACGATGAAGTTGCCTAGACTGAAGGCTGAGCTGTAGACGCCGCCGACCAGGGCGTAGTTGTTCAAGATGCCGGCCTGCGACAGAAACTGGTTGGCGCCGCCGTTGAGGTCGCGCCGTTCCCTCTGCTTCATGAAGCCGTAGGCGGCGTCACCCATGGTCGCGCGAGAATTGCGATCGGCCATGCGGTTTCGGGTCAGCTGAGCTTCATTGTCCCAGTTGGTCAGCGAGCGCTTGAGGGCTTTGAGGTAGGTGTTGTTGACCTCTTCGACGTACTTGCCGACCAGTTGGTCGGTCGTCGACTTCATCTCGTTGATCTCGCGCTGGAAGACCGCGCGGTTGGCCTGGGACGCCTCCGAGCCACGGGCGTAGTCGCCGGCAATGGCGGCGGGCGCGGCGCGCTGGCGGTTACGCACCTGCTGGAGACGAGCCTCATGGGCGGTGCTGTCCTGGCCCTGCTTCTGCAGGGACCGGATCTCGCTCTCGAGCTTGCGGATGTAGGCGACGTAATCCTGCGCGGCCTTGCGCATCCTCTGCTGGACTTGGGTGGAGTTGACGGCTAGGTCGTCGCCGAAATTTTTCAGTTTGCTGCGGAGCTGTTCAATCTCTCGAAGACTATCCTGCAGGTCGATGTCGACGTCATACAGGATGTCGTTCTGCTCAAGCGCCAACTTGACCCCCTAGCGTGTTGAAGGCCGCTACAAGGTCATCCCAGCTTTCGACCACTGTGACGTCCTCGTTGTCGTCCTCATCATCGGAACCGCCGAGCACCTTCGAGATCACCGTTGCCAGGTTGTCGAAGTGCTGCCCGAGTTCCGCTACCTTTCCTTGTGTGTTCAGCCGGACGATGGTCACGAGGTCCTGGTAGGTATGGCTCCAGTAGACCTCGCGGAGATCGCTCGGCTTGACCTTCAGCGTCCAGACGATTGCTTCTTCGAACGAGAGACCGGAGACCCATTCAGTGAAGACGCGCCCTGATTGAGCTCTTCCAGAGCGCCCTTCAGCTTCACCACTCGATCCATCGAACGAGTGAAAAAACCGATGGCGTGATCCACCTCCCATGCCAGGAGGGCTTCCATGTCCGAAGCTGGGATCTCGACGTCGTCAAGGGACGCGAGCGTTTCCTGGATTTTCCCTGATTTGGAACGCAGGTGGAGGGCCGCCAGGAGCACACGCTCGCGAAGCACGGGATTGAAGTATACGCTGGCCGCCTGGGCCGGCTCGCTCATCAGAGCGGTGATCTCGTTGAGCAGTCCGAAGGACATGAAGATCTCGCGCTTCTCGCCGTTTTGTTCGATCTCAAAACGATCTTCCAGTACGTCCGACATAGATGCTCCTGATAATTAAAAACCTCGCCCGTGATGTAGTCACGGGCGAGGTTTTGTTCTACGGATTTTTGGAAATTAGCGAGCCAGCAGGATCGCCTGACCGTCGCCGTACTCGCCGTAGAACGGGTCGGTCGTGACCATCTGGTACGGCTGCATCTCGAACGGCATGTTCGAGAAGTTGTCCGACGCGAAGGAGATGCCCAGACCGCGCGTCACCTTGACCTTCGGCAGAAGGATGGTGAACGGCGTATTGTCCTTCGGCAGGATGCCGGTGACCTTACAGGCCAGGTCGGGCTGGGCCACAGTCTGGCCGACGACGACCTTCTTCAGGCGGCCGACGCGCGAGCCTACTGGGAAGGTCATGCCGGTCGGGATCTCGAAGCCCGCGGCCAGCGTGGCCGTCTTGGTAGCGTTGTCGAACGCTTCGACCTTGACGACGTGGACGTAGTCGTCCTGGCCCTTCTGGATGAAGAGGTAGTCGCCGGCGGCGATCGGGGTCGTCGGCGCCACAGCCAGCACGATGTCCGAGGCAGCGGCGGTCACCTCGGCGCTCAGGGCCGACAACTCATCCACAACGTCGAAGCTCGTGCCGGTGGCGTCGAGACCGGCGGCATAGGCCAGGTTCTTCGCGGTGAACTCATAGACTTCGCACGAGGTCTTGAGGCCTTCGCCCGTGCGCACGGACATCACGACGGCATTGCGAATGCCCTGCGTGAGCTCCGTCATCTGAGCTTCGCCGGTCAGCTGGAAGTTCTTCACGAGACCGATCGAATGTTCCATCGGATTGAGCTGGTGAAGGTCAGCGAGGGCGCCGAGCATGACGGTCGCCGTGGACAGCATAAACTTGTTGGTTTTGGCGTTACCAGCCATGGGGTGGTGCTCCTTTTGAAATCGGCGCAGAATGATCTTTCAATCGCGCTTGTTAGGTGGGCACCAGCACCTACATGAGCAATCAACGTGTGCTGCATAATGGTGTAAAATGAAGCGGATTACTGTGAACGTTGACGACGACTTGAAGGAAATCTTGGAGCGCCGTGCTACCTTCCTTCGGCGCTCCTTGTCTGCAGAGATCGTCGTTCTTGTTGAGACGGCCCTCGCCCAGGAAGACGAGAGCAACCGTGCGATCCTGCAAGCGCACTATGCCAGCGGGTCGACCAACGCCTCGGCCTGAATGAACTGCAGCGCTCGCGTATTGGCTTTCGTCATCGGCGCGACCGCGGTTCCATCAACGATCTTGAGCCAGCTGTAAGGCTGCTCGGTCTGGCTGTCGAACACCGACATCCGCGTCCCTGTCTTCAGGGACTTGAAAAGCAGATCCACCATCCTGCGGTGGACGAACAATCCCTCATCATTGAACGACCCAACGCCGATCACAAAGGTCGCGCTATAGATCCCGTCCGTCACCTCGTCGAGCGCCAGGGAGGCCGGCCCGATCAGGTGCTTGGCTGGCGCCTCTTCGATGTTGGCGTGCGCCTCCCAGTCGAACATCTGCAGCATGTCGGCCGGCGCGATGCCGTTGGCGGCGATCATCTGGATCTGCTGGTTCACGTAGGCCGCGATCGAGGTCCAAACGTTCATGTAGCTCATCTGACATCTCCATCGTACTTGCGGCCCTTGCCGATCGAGTAGCGGTTCAGGGCCTTCTCAACCGCGAGCGGAACTCTCTTCTGGAAGAAGTATGCGAGGGACGGCTCCAGGAGCGGCCGGTACATGCTCAGACGCTCGGGCCGGTATTGCGGCTGGATCACCCCGATCTTGAAGCCACTTCGGTTGCGCCGCTTGATACGGTTCCGGTCGATCACGCCGCCTTCCAGCTTCTTGATAGAGCTCTCGCTCAAGCCCATCAGGCGGGCGAGCACCGGCATGTCGCCGGACACCTGCTGATCCTGGTTGAACACCTGCTGGGTCAGGACGGCGCGCGCCACATTCGCCGGCGCGCCGGCGAGCAGGTTGACCTCGATCTCGGCGATCTTGTAGACGCGTTTGCCGGCGTCATTGGTGTAGTAGTAGGGTCGGATCGTCACACAACCATAACTCACCGTCCCGGAGCCGCCAGTTCCCCTGAAGCCCTTGTTGAGGCTGACCACGCCGGGGCCGGCTTTGGCGCGGATCTCAGATCGCAAGACGGAGGTGTGGAGGAAGAACCGGTCCTTATTGGCCGTCTTCTTGCGTCGGGTGATGTTGGCCAGGTTGCGCCATTCGAGTTCAATGTCAGCGCTTGCCAGGTCGCCGCTGTCGGTGTGCTTGAAAGCGTCGATGATCGTGCTGCCGCCGTTCTCGTGCTCAGACTTCTGCCCGATGAGCTCGGTGCCGATGAACTGGCCGATCTTGCGAAGCTCCTTGTCGATCGAGTCCGAGATGTTCTTGGCCAGCGTCTCTGCCTTGGTGGCGAAGAAGTTGACCCGGTTCGAGCGGTCGATCGTAGTGGCGAGCGCCTTGGCGATCGCGCCAGGCAGCTCACCCATGTCCGAGGTCACGAACTGGTTGACCGAGCGGCCGACCGAGGCCGCGGCTGTGCCGCCGGCAAACGGGCTCTGTCCCTTGTCGTGCTGGCGGAACGTGACGGTGATCTTGGCCTTAGCGGATCTCGGCATAGGTCACTCCGAGCGCCGTATCGAGCCTGCGCACGATGGCGTCGTCGACCTGGTCCCCCAGCTGCAGGTTCGCCGCGGTGACAATCCGGCGGGTCTCCTCCGACAGATTGGTGGCGGGCTCGGGGTATTCGCGGCCCGTCATTTCGACGGTGCAAGGGATCAGGCCGAGATCCTGGGGCGGCTGACCCTTCTTCAGGCCGGTCAGGGTGTCGGTCGTGCTGGCCTGGCGTTTCCAGGACAGGTCGGCCAGCACCTGGAAGAGCCTCCAGGTGAACTGCTGGCCATATGGTGAGTAGCCGTTATTCGCGACGATGAACCGGCGGTTGAGATTGTCCAGGATGATGTCGCGCGCCTTGACGACGCCCTCAACCGTGGTGCGGAGCATCAGTCGCGGGGACGCAAAGTCGTAGCTCGGGATCTTGCCCTCGTCGACCGGCATGATCGTACCGTTGAACGGCTGACCGTTCTCCTTGTAGATCAGCGTCTGGAACCGACGAGCTGCGGTGTGGAGGCTGGCCATGCTTACCCCGTGATCGGATCGGCGTCGGTCGTCGTGATCAGGATCGCGTAACCGGGGTCAACCACCGGGTTGATGATCGCCAGGGCGGCCGACAGACGGTCCTCGGCCGACTTCTTGAGCTCGGCGAAGTCCTTGCGGGCGTTGCGCTTGAAGCTGAGCGCGCCGTCCGTCTCTTCCTGGGCAACGCGGTTGGCGAGCGACGGAATGAGGTCGAGGACGGTGCTGTAGAGAACCGCGTCGTTGGCGCGCAGCTCGGCCTCCTCGCCGGAGGTTAGCGCGGCGGTCAGCGTGTCGCGGCCGATCTCGAACTCGAGATTGAGGTAGGCGCCGGCAAGATCGACGTCCTCGTCGGGCAGCTCACCCTCGTTCACGCCGAGGAAGCCGCGCACGTCCTTGGGCGTCACGGTGTAGAGGATCTGTGGCGTCAGCCGGTACATCGTCACGGCGTCGAACGGGATACCACCGCGCTCGGCGGTGATGCGGACGACGCGACGGGAGAATGAGGTGGTGATCTGGTTGTGCACGGCCGGGATCGTCACCACGATCACGACGTCGGTCGGGCCAGTGGTCAGGTCCTCGGTGAGGAGCACATCGCCGCTGGGGGCCGATACGGAAAGCACAGCTGTCCCGGAGTCCGGGACAGCTGGTTGACCGTTGTAGGTAAGGTTGACGGGGATCGTTACGTCCCGGCCTGCCTCAAAGGTACGCATCAGGCATCACCTTCATCGCCTTCGCCACCCTCTTCCTTGGGCTTCCGGCTGGCGCGCTTCTTCTTGCCGCCGGCAGGCTGCTCGGCCGCCTCGGCGCCGAACTCCGCCAGGAAGGCGTCGATCGCCAGCTGGTCGTCACCCTCACTCTCCTTGCGGTAGCCGACGAAATCCTCGTCGGTGGCATGGGGCTTGAGCTCGGCGATGATGCGAACCTGACCGCGGCCGATGCGGTCTTGGATGAAGTGTGAGTTCTCGACGACGCTAGGCCGGCGAGCCTGGATGCGCTGGCCCTTGTGGGCCAGGTCGTGGAGCTGGAACGAGCCCTTCGTTTCCGCAAGCAATTTGATCATGGGGTTTCCTCAAAGAAGGCCCGCCGCCCAGTGGGCGGCGGGCTCAGGGCTCTTAGTCGTCGGTGCTGTCGTAGTCGAAGATCGACCGGGTGTCGGAGAAGGCCAGCTTGTAGCCGGTGTTCTCGGACTTGGTGAACGTGATCGACTGGTTGGTGATCGCACGCTCGGTCTCTTCGATCTGCGAGCCGCCCTCGTTCAGCTCTTCCAGCGTGTCGCCGCGCGACATACCCAGGAGCTGCTTGTTGGGGGCCGAAGACGACAGGGCGAAGTTCACCGTACCGCGCAGGATCGGAACGCCACCGATCTGGAAGCCGGAGGCCGCCAAGTTCTCGGCGTCGGTGCGCGAGGCATTCGACGTCGGGATGGCGAAGAGCAGCAGCCAGTCGATATAGGCGTCCCAGTTGCCGATCACGGTGTCGACCGGGATACCCGCCTGGGCGCGAGCCACGAGCCAGCGCAGGAGCGCCTCGTAGTTCAGCTTCTTGTCGGCCGCAGTGGACACGAAGTCCTTCTGCTTCACGACAGGAGCGGCCGGGTTGACGCCGTCGCCGTTGATCAGGATGTGGGTCGCCGAGCGAACCTTCGACAGCTCCTTCTCGCGGTCCATACGGTTCACGTACGGGACGAGCGTCTCGATGCTGGCGCGACGGTCGAACTCGTACGAGAAGCGGTAGCCGCCACCGTGCTTGTAGAACTTGACCGACTGCTCGGACAGACGGATCGTCTTGACCGGGAAGCGGCCGAGTTCGGCGCCGGCCGCCACGACCTGGTACGC
>JAFKFE010000206.1:7802-11660 GCA_017308345.1 Alphaproteobacteria bacterium
CGAGTTCGGCGACGGCCGACACGACCTGGTAGTCTTCCTGCTTGTCGTCCACGACCGTCGAGATCAGCTCGACGCCCGACATCGTGCGGCTCGAACCAACGATGGCCTGGGTCGTCTCCAGGTTGTCCTGGCGGAACTTCCAGCGCACGACGTCGTCGACGACCTGCGGGAAGATGGCGCGGACGCCCGGGAAGGTCTGGAACGTGTCCGACGCAGCTTCCAGCACGATGCCGCGCTCGAAGTCGTTCTGGATCGGCAGGTTCAGGAAGGCCAGCGAGGCCTCGTAGCCCGAGAGATAGCCGCGGTCGTCGCGGTAGAGCTTCTCGGCGTCCTCGGAGCGACGGACGTCGATCGCGAGGTTGAGATAGTCACGCATGTCGAGGCCAAAGGACTTGGCTTCGGCCAGGATCTTCTGGCCGGCGCTGCGGGACGCGCCGTGGTCTTCCGACTTCAAGGTCGCGAGAGCTTCCACACCCCGACGCTTGACCTGAGAGAGAGGCTTGAACTGCATTTTGGGTATTCCTCGTTTCGTTCGGGGGTTTCGTTAGATCTTCACGACCACCGCGTTCGTGCCGATGATCTCGGCGACGAAGTTGATGTTGTGGTCGGCGGTTGCGGCGGCCTTCACTTCGCCGTTGCCGGCGCCCACGACGGTGTCGCCGACAGCCACAACTTCACCCGCCTTGATCGGGAGAATGTTCGCGAACTGAAGCTCGACGGCGCCGATGAGAGAGCCCTCAACGGAGCGGGCTTCGACGGTCGCGAGACGGCCACGGATGGCATCGCCGTCACCGGCAAGCTTCATCTTGTTCGGGCCGGAGGCGTCGACCGACATGGCCTTACCGACGTCGCTGTCGACAATGCCCGTGGCGAGGTTGAAGGTGAGCGACGAGACTTCCCAGTGGAACCCGCGCAGCGTGACGTTCTGATGAGAGTAGTTGGCCATTGGTTGGTTTTCCTGTTGGCTGGCTGGTTGCGCTTAGCGACGGGTCCGGAAGGACGCGACCGCGGGAGCTGCCGAGGCCGCGAGGTCACCCTCGGCGCCCTGGGACTTCCCACCGGCGACCAGGGTGATCTTGGTCTCGGTGATCGTGGTGATGACGTCTTCCAGCTTCTCCGGAACGGTCGCGTCGACCTTGCCGGCTGCGGTCAGCGTCTTCTTGCAGATCTCGCGCAGGGCAGCGTCGGCCGCCGTCAGCTTGGCTTCGGTCTCGGTGTGCGTGACCTTCAGCGCGTCGAGCTCGGTCTTGATTGCCGGTGCGCTCTGGTTCGCAGCGGCGAGCTCCGTCTTGAGTGTGTCGCGCTCGGTCGTGAGGGCCAGGTTCGTGGCCTTGAGCTGTTCGTTTTCCAGCTGGGCCTTCATCCCGTCCTTTTCGGCGGTGCGCAGCTCGGCGAGGAGTTCCTTGACGTCCATGGTGGGCTTTTCCCTGATAGTTGCTGTTGCGGTGAGTGCGAGACGATCGAGAGACGTGGACGCTGCCAGCGCCTTGATGTGCGGCGAGAAGGCACTTTGGTCGTTGTTCACGATGCGCGCGTTTTGGGCGCCGCCCTGCCCGACGAGGGACATCTCGAAGAAGGCTTCGAGGCCGACCATCTTGCAGTAGACGCCGTTCTCACCGACCGTGTGGCCGTCTGGCGTAGTGCCGGTGAAGATGTTCTCCAGGCTCGCGTCGGGACCGAAGAAGTCGAAGCCGTCTGCCGAGCAGATCATCTGCTACGGCAGGACACCGACTGACACCTGGTCAATGCTCCCGTTGTCGATCTGGCGGATCTTGTCCTCGTGCTCCTTGTCGACCCAGAAGAGCACGCGCAGTTCGGTGTCGACGCCGTCGACAACGCGACCCTGGAAGACGCGGCCGATGGGCAGCACACCACCCTCGTGCATCACCTGCAGAGGCCGGCTCTCGGTTTCGAGAGCCAGGGCCATCTCCAGGAGGAACGAGCGTTGCGCGACAGCGCCGTTGTAGACGTGCTGCTTCTTACGAAGCGGGAGATTGTTCAGGGCAATGGCTTCGAAGACTGCCAGGTTGTCCACCGGCGCCGAGGACCCGATCGCCTGTTTCAGGCGAGCGATGATCTCCGGTGTCTTCGTAATTTGTTTCACGACATGCCCCGTGTTGATGGGCTGCATGTCGTGATTTGTTAGTCAGGTAGCAAACTCGGTGTGCATCACCGTGATGCACGGTGATGCCTCCGTCGTGAGGTCTGTGAAATTTCAATATTAGAAATATATAATCTATTTGGAACAGCGTGCAGTTTGAACTACATGACTATACTCGGATAAGAATTAGGTATATCTAATGGAAACACCCGTTTTGACTCCCTCCGACTTCGTAGATCCTGATTGGGACACAGAACTGCCCGAGGACGTGATTGACTGGAGACGCTATCTAGGCGGCGATCTTCGGGATGCCTGGTCCACATTTACCGACGAGCAGAAGCGACTGCTTGCCGAAAACTCCCACCGCATTCATCAGGATGAGCTTACCGGATGGCCCGAGGACTAGGCGTTAAAGAACGGAATGTCCTGGACCGTGAAGTTCGCCGTGTAGCGACCAACCCCCTTGGTGATCCGCAGCTCCTCGACCCAGCCGTCGAGCCAGCGTGTGGCAAGGTAATCCCTGCCAAACTGGAAGCCGCTTTGCAGGAAGCTGGTTGTGACGGACCCACTGGCCAGCTGGGTGCCATTGACGAAGACCCTCATCGTGCTGCCAGTTCTCGAAACGGCGAAATGATACCAAGTTGCGGCCGCTGGCGTCCAAGAGAACGAGAGCGCCGACGCCTGGCCCGACCGCGCGATCTGCCAGCTGTTCCGCGTCGGGGTCTGATAGAGCGAAATTCCGCCGTTGATTAAGGTATGCCAGACGTTGAAATCGGTCGCCGGCAACGTATTGAACCTGATCAAGTATTCGATGGTGAAGTCGCCTGAGAAGGCGAATGAAGTGTCGGACGGGGCGGTGATGTAGTCGCCGTTCCCGTCGAACGCAATCGACGAGCCACCCGAGAAGAACGACTGAGCAGTGCTGATCCGCGCGTTACCCGACGCCGTGACGGTCTTCGGTGTCGGAGAGTTGTCAGTGATAGTCGTCGACCCGTCCGCGCCGTCTCCGTGAACAAGCAGCGACACGCTTGCGTAGTTTGGATCTTTGAGCAGGGGCTTCCAAACACCCCCGCTATTGACATAGACCTGCTTGGCCTTGACCCACACACCGCCTGATTTGACGTAGGGAGTAACCTGCTTCCAGACGGCGGAGTCCTTGACGTAAAGCATCGATCAGATCTGAAAATACACGTCACCGTCGACGCCGCCGGAGGGCGCCGCGGTGGAGATGGTCAAAGACCGGTTTGCCATCGTGCCGATGCCGAGGATCGCCTTGGTCTGGGCGATAGATTGCGGGCGCAAATAGGTGTCACCCGTCCCGTCAGACGAGACACGCCCGACGAAGCTTGTCACTGCATCCGCACCGGTCGGGTAGGTCGAACGGAACAGGCGCGTGGTGATGTCACCAGCGGCGTCACGAGATACGACCGTGTTGATGCTCGTGCCGGCATTCGCTGACATGCCGGCGAGCTTGGCACTGTCGGCGGCCTGCGCGGTTGCTCCGAGCTTGGCGTCCAGGCTCGATTGCAGGTTCGTGACGTCAGAGATTGCGTGCGTGTGGACGGTGTTCGCCTTGCCAGCAACGGTCGTCGCCAAGTCAGAAATCTGCTTCTGCAGCTTGCCGAGCGCGCTCAGAACCGTGTCGCCCGCGGTGATGACCGCATTGGTCGCCGTCGACAGGCCGGAGAGCACGACCGCCAAGACGCGCGCGCCGGTGAAATAGAGGTTCGTCGCGCCCTCCGGCACCGCGTCGGTCG
>JAFKFE010000165.1 GCA_017308345.1 Alphaproteobacteria bacterium
CCATCGCCGTCGTCGGCATCGTCGTGCTCCTGCTTGCCTGGTGGCTGCTCTCGATCACCTCGGCGATCGGCTTCCTGATCGGCGCCGTGCTTTCGGGCGCCGCCGGCTTCATCGGCATGCATGTTTCGGTGCGCGCCAATGTGCGCACGGCGCAGGCCGCCTCGAACAGCCTCGCCGCCGGCCTCGACATCGCCTTCAAGTCCGGCGCCATCACCGGGCTGCTGGTCGCGGGCCTGGCATTGCTCGGCGTCTCGATCTACTACGCCATCCTGACCGGCCCGATGGGCCTGCAGCCGAATGACCGCGTCGTCATCGACTCGCTGGTTTCGCTCGGCTTCGGCGCTTCGCTGATCTCGATCTTCGCCCGTCTCGGCGGCGGCATCTTCACCAAGGGCGCGGACGTCGGCGGCGATCTCGTCGGCAAGGTCGAGGCCGGCATTCCCGAGGACGATCCGCGTAACCCGGCCACCATCGCCGACAATGTCGGCGACAATGTCGGCGACTGCGCCGGCATGGCCGCGGACCTTTTCGAAACCTACGCGGTGACCGTCGTCGCCACCATGGTGCTCGCCGCCATCTTCTTCGGCGGCACCGCCGCGCTGGGCGCGTCGATGCTCTATCCGCTCGCCATCTGCGGCGCCTGCATCCTGACCTCGATCGTCGGCACCTTCTTCGTCAAGCTGGGCTCCAACGGTTCGATCATGGGCGCCCTCTACAAGGGCCTGATCGTCACTGGGCTCTTGTCGATCGTCGGTCTTGCCGCCGCCACCTCCGCCACGGTCGGCTGGGGCGAGGTGGGCAATGTCGCCGGCATCGCCATCACCGGCAAGAACCTGTTCATCTGCGGCCTGATCGGCCTCCTGGTGACCGGCCTCATCGTGGTGATCACCGAATACTACACCGGCACCAACAAGCGCCCGGTGAACTCGATCGCCCAGGCGTCGGTGACCGGCCACGGCACCAACGTCATCCAGGGCCTCGCGGTGTCGCTGGAATCGACGGCGCTGCCGGCCATCGTCATCGTCGGCGGCATCATCGCGACCTATCAGCTCGGCGGCCTGTTCGGCACGGCGATTGCCGTCACCACGGCGGCATCGCCGAAATGGCCGGCCTGCCCAAGGAGGTGCGCCACTCCACCGATGCGCTCGACGCCGTCGGCAACACCACCAAGGCGGTGACCAAGGGCTATGCCATCGGCTCCGCAGGCCTCGGCGCGCTGGTGCTGTTCGCGGCCTATTCGAACGACCTGAAGTTCTTTGCCGCCAACGGCGACAAATATCATTACTTCCAGGGCATGGGTGACGTCTCCTTCGACCTCTCCAACCCCTATGTCGTCGCGGGCCTGATCTTCGGCGGCCTTATCCCCTATCTGTTCGGCGGCATCGCGATGACCGCCGTCGGCCGCGCCGCGGGCTCCATCGTCGAGGAAGTGCGCAAGCAGTTCCGCGAGGACAAGGGCATCATGGCCGGCACCTCGAAGCCGAACTACGCGCGCGCCGTGGACAGCCTGACCAGGGCGGCGATCCGGGAAATGATCGTCCCGTCGCTGCTGCC
>JAFKFE010000207.1 GCA_017308345.1 Alphaproteobacteria bacterium
AAATGAGGCAGCGCATCGGACAACCGCCGCGTCGGGACACGGCGCCAGATGAAGGAATCGACAATGAACGCGCTGAAAAACATCAGGAATATCGACTACACCGTGCTGTTCGCCCGCGACATGAACAAGATGCGCCGCTTCTACGAGGACGTGATGGGCTTTGTCGTCCATTCCAGCCTGGGAGAGGGCTGGACGGCCTATCAGGTCGGCTCGTGCCTGCTGGCGCTGACCGAGCGCGGCGTCATGTTCAGCGACGCGCCAACGCCGGCCGGCGCGCTCTCGGCGCAACTCGCCTTTCGCGTGACGCCAGCCCAGGTTGACCAGTGCGCCGCGACATTGCGTGAAAAGGGCGTGGCGATCGAAAGCGGGCCGGCCGACCAGCCCTGGGGCCATCGCACGCTGTTCTTCCGCGACCCCGACGGCAACGTCCTGGAGATCTATGCGGACATCTAGGGCATGATCCCGAAAAATGGGAACCGGGTTTCGGACAAAGATCATGCCCCAATGATCTAGCCTTGCGGCAGTTGAATGCCTTGCGCTTCCATGTGCCGTTTCCAGCGGTTGCGCAGCTCGCCCGGCCGGCAGCCGATGCGCTCGTCGAGAAAGGTCGCCGCGCTTATCCGGTCCGTGCGGAAATGGCGGAAATCCTGGCGCAATTCGCACCAGGCGGCGAGCAGCCGCACGGTCTCGGCATAGCCGATCATCGTCGGCCAGATGACGCGCTCGCTCTCGTCGCCCTGTTCGTTGCGGTAGCGGATGCGGATCTTGTGACCCTTGCGGATAGAGGCCCGCGCCCGCGCGATGTCCAGTCCATCGGGCAGGCTGGCGCGGCTGAGCGGCGCGCCGACGCTGGGCTGGCTGACGAAGGGGCGCAGCCGCTCGGGCACCACCGTCGCGATCTTGGCGATCAGGTCGCGCGCCGCGCCGGCCAGCACCGCATCGCCCTTGTCGGCCACCCACTGCGCGCCGAGCACCGCCGCCTCCAGCTCGTCCGGCGTCAGCATCAGCGGCGGCATGTCGTAGTCGCGGTCGAGCACATAGCCGAGGCCGGCTTCGCCCCGGATCGGCACGCGCTGTCCGATGAGGTCGGCGATGTCGCGATAGACCGAGCGTCGCGAGGTCTCGAGTTCCTCGGCGATCTGGCTGGCCGTGATCGGCCGGCTCGAGCGCCGCAGGATCTGGATGATCTGGAACAGTCTGTCGGCGCGGCGCAAGGCATGTCTCCTGTTGCCACTATGCTGGCAGCAGGGTCGGTCCACAAGCCGCGCATGGCGCCAGAAAGGCGCGTCCAGCCGCGAAGACGGCCAACGCATGGAGAAGACCAAGTGGATTTCGTTTCGACCCGCATCATCACCGCCGACGTCAGGCGGCTCGTCGCCTTCTACGAGACGGTGACGGGCGTCAAGCTCACGCTCTACACCGAGGATTTCGCCGAGCTGGTCACCGAGGCGGGCACGCTGGCGATCGGCAGCACACGCACGCTTCGGCTCTTCGGCGGCGATCATGTCGCGAGCCCCGCCGCGAACCGCAGCGCGATCGTCGAGTTCCGCGTCGCCGATGTCGACGAGGAGTATCGTCGGCTGGGCGGTTTCATCGGCGGCGCGTTGGTGCAGGCGCCAACCACCATGCCCTGGGGCAACCGCTCGCTTTTGTTCCGCGATCCCGATGGCAATCTGGTGAATTTCTTCACGCCGGTGACCGCGGAGGCCATCGCAAAATTCGAGCGATGAGGCTGCCGCCGATACGCGACGGAAGCCGGCGTTTGACAATCCGTGACAGCGGCGGAGGTTGACCCCGCCGCCCATACAGCCGATATCCCGCGCAAATCTGTCCCGGGACCGCGATGACCATCGATTTCAAACAACCGGCGGCCGCCGCCGACGCCGCCTGGCAAGGCGATATCCGCGCTGGCGTGCGCCATGTCCGCGACCTCGCGGCCCTGCCGCTCTCGCCCGCCGAGCGCGCCGCCGCGCAGGAGGCCGCCGCCGGCCACAAGGTGCGCGTGCCCAAGCCCTATCTCGAGCTGATCGACTGGAACGACCCCGACGACCCGATCCGCGCCCAGGTCGTCCCGTCACCCGCCGAACTGGTCGCGGCCGATGGCGAGCTCGACGACCCGATCGGCGACCACGAATTCAGCCCGGCGCCAAGGCTGACGCACCGCCATGCGGACCGCGTGCTTCTGTTCCCGACCTATCAATGCGCCGTCTATTGCCGGTTCTGCTTCCGCAAGGAATCGCTGACGTCCATCGGACGCGGCTACACGCGCGAGGCGCTGGAACCGGCCCTGGCCTATATCGCCGGGCACCCGGAAATCCGCGAGGTGATCCTGACCGGCGGCGATCCGCTGTCGCTGCCCGACAAGGCGCTGGCCGAAATCCGCGCCCGCCTGGAGGCGATCCCGCATCTGCGGCTGCTGCGCATCCACACCCGCGTGCCGGTGGCGCTGCCGTCGCGCGTCACGCCCGGCCTGGTCGAGGCGCTGCAGGGCCGGCTGATGGTGACGGTGGTGACCCACTTCAACCACGCGCGGGAAATCACACAGGCCACGGAGGCGGCCTGTCGCGCAATGCGGCAGGCGGGCTTCGTGCTGCTCAACCAGAGCGTCCTCCTGAAAGGCGTCAACGATCGTGTCGATGTGCTGGAGGAGCTCTGCCGCGAGCTGATGTACCGGCTCGGCGTCAAACCCTATTACCTCCACCATGGCGATCTCGCGCGCGGCATGGCGCACCGCCGCACCACGATCGCCGAGGGCCAGGCGCTGGTGGCGGAGCTGCGCCGGCGCCTCTCCGGTATTTGCAACCCGACCTATGTCATCGACCTGCCTGACGGCGGCGGCAAGGTGCCGCTGGCGGCGAGCCATATCGAGGGACGCAATGGCGACGCCTGGCTGATCCGCGGGCAGGACGGGAAGGCGAGGGTGTATCGCGAGGTGGTCAGCTAGTCCGAGGTGCCTCGCGGCATTGCGGGAGCGAGCGACCGGTGTCACTCACACCGCCAGCCGGCGGGTCGCCTCGATCGAGGCTTCGGCGATGATGTCGAGCGCGCCGAACTGCGCGTGGAAATCAAGCCCGAACTGCTGCTGCACGTTGCGCCCGGCCGGTCCGCGCAGCATCCAGCTGTTGCCGGACGGGTTGATCTCGATGAGATGGAGCGTGCCGGTCGCCTCGTCGCGCAGCATGTCCACGCCAAGCGAGGGAATGGTCGGAAAGACGGCATGCGCGCGCGTCGCAAGCTCGAGTATGTCCGTTTCCGCCGCCAGCGCGATCCTGCAGCCCTTGGCCGAGGCGATGATCGAGGCGCCCGGCGCGAGCCGGAAGCCATCGGGACTTGCCACCGGATTGACGTCTTTCCTGCCTTCGTAGCGGATCGCCGCCAGCGGCCGGCCGAGATAGGTGAGCACGCGGTAGGCGGTCGGCCAAGGGCCGGTATGGATATATTGCTGGGCAATCATCGGCGCGCGTCGGCCCGGATGATCCTGCGGATATTCGGATGGCTCCATGTAGCGCACACGGCCGGTCTTGGTGATGCGCACATAGGCGCCGCGCGCGCCGCGCGCCGGCTTCACCACGACATAGGGCCCCCATGCCGACGGATCGAGCTTGGTGCCGGGCGCGATCTCGATCCATTTCGGGATCGGCAGGCCCGCCGCCTCCAGCGCCGCGAGCTGCCTGATCTTGCCCATGCGCTGATGGGCGAGCCGCGCGCCGCGCAGCGGCGCGAGCAGCTTCACCCGGTCCATTTCCATGGCAAGCGTCGGCCGCCTGGCGAGCGCGGCCGTCCTGAGCGGCGTGAGCGCGGAAGCCGTCGACAGCACGCTGACATCGATCTCGGGCGCGCGCGCCGAAATCAGCGCGCCGGCCCGGCGGAAATCCTCGATCGCTTCCTTCTTCGGGTAGCAGTAGAAGGCCAGGTTGAAATCAGGCATGCCGGGTTTCGCGTGGAGGGTTCGTGGGCTAGAAGACGACGGATACCTTCCTCAGGTATCAGAGAATGGTTCCGCAGCGCCAACGCAATCTCCACAGTCCGGCTGAACCGGGACGATCCCCGGCAAAGCCGAGGGAACACGCCTCGCATGATCGTCTACGTCGTCACCGCCCGGTTCAGCACGACGATCCAGGGCCTGATCCGCGGCCTCGGCGCGGACGCGCGCGGGCGCCTGTCCTACCTCACCTATGAGGAGCTGTTCTTCGAGCGCGCCGCGCCGGTCGCGCATACCATCTTCACCGATTTCGATCGCCTGACCCGCTATGAGCTCGACTGCGCCGGCGCGGTGGCGCTGAGGCTGCAGGCGGCCGCGCCCGAGATCCGCATCCTCAACCACCCGCTTCATGCGCTGGAGCGCGTGCCGCTGCTGCGCAGGCTGCGGGAGGAGGGCGTCAACGACTTCGACGTCCAGCGCATAGACACCGGCGCGCGGCCGGACAGGTTTCCCGTCTTCCTGCGCGCCGAGGACGGCTATGGCGGACCCGAGACCGGCATCATCCGTTCCGAGGTGGAATTCGACCAGGCGGTGGCCGCGCTGCGCCGCGACGGCAAGGGGCTGAAGGGGCGCATCGCCGTCGGCTATGTCGGCGAGCCGGATGCGAAGGGCGTCCATCGCAAATACGGCGCCTTCAACGTCGGCGGCGCGATCGTGCCGCAGCACCTGATGCGCAGCGAGCACTGGGTGGTCAAGAAGAACTCCGCCGTGATCGGGCCGGCCGAGATCGAGGAGGAACTGGCCTTCATCCGCGAGAACCCGCATGCCGGGCAACTGGCGCGGGCCTTCCGCGTCGGCGGCCTCGACTTCGGCCGCGTCGACTATGGCTTCCACCAGGGGCGCCTCCAGGTCTATGAGATCAACTCCAACCCGAGCTTTCCCAATTTCGGCAAGAGCGACGGCCGCGGCGAACGCCGCCCGTTGATCCGCGAGCGCTTCGTGGCGGCCCTTCGCGCGATCGACACGCCGCACCGGCGCGGCCGGATCGGTTTTCCCGAGATAAGGCCGCGCGCGCACGACCTGCACCTGCCGCGCACGCGGCTGCCGGCGAGCCTCGGGCGGCGGCTCCTCGACAGCGTCACCGGGCGCGCGAAACACGGCAAGGACACAGAATAGTGGCAAGCACGAACCACCTCAGCGATCCGGTGACCTTTGGCGAGGACCTCGCCGGCAACCTGCAGCGCGTGCTCGAGATCGCGCCGGAGCATTGCCGTGACTGCGCCGACTATCACATACGCTGCGTCGCCCATCGCGCGACGGGCGAGCGCTTCGGCATCGATTTCGACCGTCCGGAGCTGGTGGCGGTGCTTGGGGATCTTGCCGGCCGGCGGCTTGCGGAACGGCCCGGCAGGCTGGACATCGTCATCGCCGGCTCGGCCGACACCGGCGTGCTTGCGACCGTTGCCCACGCGGTGTCGCTGCTTGGCGAGGCGGCGCTGGCGCGCTGCCGTTTCACGGTGCTGGACCTGTGCCCGACGCCGCTTCTCCTGTGCCGGCATTTCGCCGCGGAGCATGGTCTCGATTTCGCCAGCGCGGCGGTCGACCTCACGGCGCCCGGGGAAAGATTCCCGGCCGACATCCTGGTCATGCACAGCGTCTTCCGCTTCATCGACAGCCGCCTGCAGCCGGCGGTGCTGAAGGAACTCGGCTCCTGGCTGAAGCCCGGCGGCGCGATGGTGTTTTCGAACCGCATCAAGACGCGCACGAGCGAGGAGACCAAGGCCGACATCGCCAAGCGCGGCGCCGCCAACGCGCTGTTCGGAGCGATGGCCGAGCGCGGCGAGATCAAGGTCGCGGGCGACCCCGGCGCCGTGATGAAACGGCTGGAGCGCGCGCTCTACGACGACGAGAGCCGCGTCGGCGAGTTCAGGACCGCTGACGAACTGAAGAGCCTCCTTGCGGGCGGGCCGCTGCCGCTTACGCATTTCGACGAGATCGTGTGTGAGATCGGTGGCGGCGATCGCCCGCGCTACAGGCGCAAGCGCGTTCTGGCCGTGCTCACCGCTCCCGGCTGAACGGAAACGCGCGGAAACAGAGGGTTGCAGCGGTTCGGCGATTCAAAGGCTGAAGGCCTAAATCAGCGAAAGATCCCGGCGCCGAACACGCCGAACCGCAGCGGGCTGCCGATCAGCCCCTCGACCATCAGCGTCTGGAAGACGGCGACGGCGGCCAGGATCGCCGGCAGCCACAGCCAGCGCTCGGCGTAGGTCCTGCGCATCAGCGCGAGGAAGCCGAGCGATGCCGGCATCAGCCCGATCACCGGCACGGCCGCGAGCAGCAGCGAGAAGGCGAGGCCCATGCCGGGCGACATCGAGGGCGAGGGTCCCGGCGGCTCGCGCCCGACGCGCCGGAGCGTGAACAGCGCCGCGGCGACCAGGATAATGGCGGCGACGATCGGCGCTATCTTGGACGTCCCCTCGAAATGCAGCGCGGCGACGATGGCCGCCAGGCCGACCAGCGCCATGCCGGCAAGCGTGGCGAACGCCATCGGGCGCGAGCGCTTCGTGACGCCCTGCGCGCCCTCGCGCGGGCGCCGCAGCCGCCAGAGCACGACGAGAAGCGCCGCGCCCAGGATCAGCACGCCGGGCCTGATCGCCGCTTCCGGCCCGAACACCTGCATGGTCTTGGCAAGCGAATTCTCCACCATCGGGCCGATGATGAAGCCGAGCAGGAACGGCGCGCGCGGCAGGCCGGCGAGATAGAGCGCCACGCCCAGCACCCCGCCCGCCGCGAACTGGGGCAGGTCGAGCGGATCGTTGGCCGTGCCCACGGCCGCAGTGGCGACGGCGACCAGCGCGAAGGCGGCGATCGCCTTCGGCCGGATGCCGGTGAAGCGCACCAGACAAGGCACCACCAGCAGGAACAGCGGGATGGTAACGAGGTTGGCCAGGATGACGGTCCAGCCGAAGGTCATCGCCGTCGGCAGCTGCGTGGTGAGCATCGAGGGGCCGACATCGAGGCCGAGCATGGCGAAGCCGCCGAGCAGGATCGCCATGCTGGAACTGCCGGGAATGCCGAGGAACACGGTGGGGATCAGCGCGCCGCCCTCCTTGGCGTTGTTGGCCGCCTCCGGCGCCACCACGCCGGCGATCGCGCCCTGGCCGAACGGCACGTCGCCGCCCTGGCGCGCGGACGCGTCGGCATAGGCGATCCACACCGCGATCGAGGAGCCGGCGCCCGGCATGATGCCGACGACGATGCCGATGATGGTCGAACGCAGCAGGACCATCCTGTGCCGGAAGGTTTCCAGCATGCCCGACAGCATGCGCGGCAGTTCGGCCACCGTGGGCGGCAGCCGCCTGTCGTCGGCCGAGCCGGCCAGCGCCAGCATCTCGGGAATGACGAACAGGCCGCCGATCACCGAGATCGTGTCGAGCCCGTCCCACAGCTCCAGCCGGCCGAAAGTGTAGCGAGCCTGCGCGGTGAGGGCGTCGATGCCGACGGTGGAGGCGAGCACGCCCAGCGCCGCGACGGCGAGCCCCGCGCTCGGCTGCCGGTCGGAGAGCGAGGAGACCAGCGCCAGCCCGAGCAGCGACAGCACCAGGAATTCCGGCGCGCCGAGGCTGCCGATCACCGGCCGCGCCACGGGCGCCGCCGCCATGAAGACGAGCGCGCCGAGCACGCCGCCCACCGACGACGCCGACAGGCTGGCGCCGAGCGCCTCGGCGCCCTTGCCCTTGCGCTGCAACTGGAAGCCGTCGATCGCGGTCGCGGCCTCCGAGGCTGAGGTCGGCAGGCCATAGGCGATCGGCGTGATCGAGCCCGAGGTGTGG
>JAFKFE010000208.1 GCA_017308345.1 Alphaproteobacteria bacterium
CGAGGAGATCAAGCTCAAGGCCGACAGCCACGGCCATACCGTTCCGGCCGACCGCAGGCAGATCGAGCGCATCCGCTCGAGGCTCGGCATGGTGTTCCAGAATTTCAACCTGTGGAGCCACATGACGCTGATCGAGAACGTCATCGAGGTTCCCGTGCATGTGCTCGGCGTCAAGCGCGACGAGGCGATAGCCCAGGCCGAGAAGCTGCTTGCCCGCGTCGGGCTGGCGGAGAAGCGCGACGTCTATCCCGCTTTCCTGTCCGGCGGACAGCAGCAGCGCGCCGCGATCGCCCGGGCACTCGCCATCAATCCGCGCGTCATGCTGTTCGACGAACCGACCTCGGCGCTCGATCCCGAACTGGTCGGCGAGGTGCTGAAAGTGATCGGCGACCTGGCGCGCGAGGGGCGCACCATGGTGCTGGTGACGCATGAAATGAAGTTCGCCCGCGAGGTCGCGACGCATGTCGTCTACCTCTACAACGGGCTGGTCGAGGAGGAAGGCCCGCCCGAACAACTATTCGGCGCGCCCAAGTCCGAAAGGCTCAAACAATTCCTCCGCAATGTCGGCTAGGGCCGGCGTCAAGCGGGGCGAAAACCGGGAACAACAACAAACTGGGAGTCCTGAAATGAAGACTGTTCTCAAGACATTCGCCGCCGCGCTGCTTCTCGGCGTCGCGGCGATGGGTGGCGTGGCCAAGGCCGAGCAGGTCAAGATCGGCGTCGCCGCCGAGCCCTATCCGCCCTTCACATCGCCCGACGCCAGCGGCAAATGGGTGGGCTGGGAGATCGACTTCGTCGACGCCGTGTGCGCCGAGGAGAAGCTCGACTGCGTGATCACGCCCGTCGCCTGGGACGGCATCATCCCCGCGCTGACCACCAAGAAGATCGACGCCATCGTCTCCTCGATGTCGATCACCGCCGAACGCGAGAAGACGATCGACTTCTCGGACAAGTACTACAACACCCCGACCGCGATCATCGGGCCAAAGGACCAGAAATTCGGCGCCACGCCGGACGACCTCAAGGGCAAGGTGATCGGCGTCCAAGTCTCGACCGTGCATGCCGTCTACGCCAAGAAGCACTTCACCGGCGCGCAGGAGATCAAGGAATACCAGACCCAGGACGAAGCCAACAACGATCTGGCCGCCGGCCGTCTCGATGCCGTGCAGGCCGACTCGATCGCGCTCGGCGAATTCCTGAAGTCGGACCAGGGCAAGGCCTGCTGCGACCTGAAGGGCATGGTGGCCCCGGATGACGAGGTGCTCGGGCCGGGCGTCGGCGCCGGCATCCGCAAGGAAGACACCGCGCTCAAGGAAAAGTTCAACGCCGGCATCAAGGCGATCCGCGCCAACGGCAAATATGACGAGATCTCGAAGAAGTATTTCGACTTCGACATCTATGGCGGCGCGCCGCAGTCGAACTGATCTCCCCGCATGATCCAGGAGCATGGCCGCCGGCCGTGCTCCTGGTCAAAACCTTGCCACGCACGCCTGCCGCTGATCTGGTCGTCAGCGGCCTGCCAGCAATCCGGGGGCGAAGCTGATCGACGCCTTTCTTCCGGCCTCCGCGGCCGGCATCATGGAACTTCTTTCACCCGTGGCGCCCGGCTGGGGCGGCACGCTGCTGGTCGGCCTGCTGCATTCGCTGGAGATCGCCATCGGCGCCACCTGCCTTGGCCTGCTGATCGGAACCGCCGGCGCCTTCGGCAAGCTCTATGGCGGCCCGGTGACGCGCGACCTGCTCGCGGTCTACACCACGGTGGTCCGCGCGGTGCCGGAACTGGTGCTGATCCTGCTGCTCTATTACGCCGGCACCGACCTCATCAACCAGGTGCTGGGAGCGATGGGTTACAGCCGTGTCGACATCAGCGGGCTCGCCGCCGGCATCTTCGTGCTGGGCTTCGTGCAAGGTGCCTATTCGACCGAAGTCATCCGTGGCGCCATCCTCGCCATCCCACAAGGACAGATCGAGGCCGCGCGCGCCTATGGCATGCCGCCAGGCCTGATGCTGAGGCGCATAACCCTGCCGGCGATGCTCCCCTTCGCCATTCCCGGCCTTGCAAACCTGTGGCTGATCGCCACCAAGGACACGGCGCTGCTTGCCGTCGTCGGCTTCTTCGAGCTGACGCTGGCGACACGCCAGGCCGCGGGCGTCACCAAGGCCTATCTGATCTTCTATCTCGCGGCCGGCGTGCTTTACCTGGCGGTGACGCTCTTCTCCAACCTGATCATCGGCCGCGTCGAGGCGTGGTCGCGGCGCGGCATGCCCTCCGTCAAGGAGGCGCGCTGATGTCGGCCGAAGCCACCGCGATCAACATGGCGGCGCGCGCCTCGCTCTGGCTCAAGCCGCATCGCATCGTGCTGATCCTGATCGCCCTGGCGCTTGTTCTGTGCGCGATCGTCTTCATGCGCTGGGACTGGCTGCCGCAATATTGGGAAATGGGCCTGATGGGCATATGGCGGGCGCTCTGGATCCTCGCCGTCACCTGCGCGCTCGGCTTCGCGCTTGCCGTGCCGCTCGGGCTTGCCCAGGCCGGCGGGCCGATCTGGTTCTCGGCGCCGGCCAAGGTCTTCTGCACCATCATTCGCGGAACACCGCTGCTTCTGCAGCTCTGGCTGCTCTATTACGGCCTCGGCTCGATCTTCCCGCAATATCCGTGGATCCGCGAATCCTGGCTCTGGCCGTATCTCAGGCAGGCCTGGCCCTATGCCGTGGTGGCGCTGACCTTCTCGTTCGCCGGCTATGAGGGGGAAGTGATGCGCGGCGCCTTTGCCGGCGTGCCGCGCGGACAGTTGGAGGCCGCCCGCGCTTTCGGCATGAGCCGGTGGAAGATCTTCCGCCGCATCTGGCTGCCGCAGGCCTTCTACCGGGCGCTGCCGACCTTGACCGGCGAGACCGTGCTGCAGCTGAAGTCGACACCGCTGGTGGCGACGATCAGCGTCATCGACATCTTCGCCGTCTCGTCCAAGGTGCGGCAGGACACCTACCTTACCTACGAGCCTTTGCTGCTTCTGGCGCTGATCTACATGACGATCACCGGCATCCTGGTCTTCGCGTTCAGCCGGATCGAGGCTCGCATTCCGGTAAAGATCGGATAAGTGAGTGGTGAATAGTGAGTGGCGAGTAGTGGGCTGCTTGCTGGTTTTGCCCTACTGACTACTCCCTACTTCCTACTCACTCAGGAGCAGCCCTGATGCAACTCACTCTCGATCAGGCGACAGGCCTATGCCGGATGGCGGCGCTCGGCGCCGGCGCCAATGAGGAGGCGGCGCAGTCGCTGACCGCCTCGATCATCGCCGCGGAAGCCGAAGGGCTGTCGACGGTCGGCCTGTCGCATTTCATCGACTATCTGGAAGCGCTCGAAGCAGGCCGCATCGACGGCAATGCCGATCCGGTCATCACCCGGCCGGCGCTCGCGGTCTATCTTTCCGACGCGCGCGGCGGGCTTGCCCATACCGGCTTCGACCGCACCATCGACGACCTCGTCAAGGCGGCAAAACTGTTCGGCGTCTCGATCTTCTCGCAGAAGAACGCCTATACATGCGGCGCGCTCGGCTATTTCACCGGGCGGCTGGCGGAGCAAGGGCTGGTCTCCTTCGCCGCCACCAACGGGCCGGCGGTGCTTGCCGGCTCCGGCTCGGTCAAGCCGGTCTATTGCACCAATCCGATGTCATTCGCCTCACCCGCCGCCGACGGGCCGCCCCTGGTCATCGACCAGTCGTCGAGCGCCACCGCCTTCGTCAACATCCGCAAGGCGGCCGAGGACGGCAAGAAGATTCCCGAGGGCTGGGCGCTGGATGCCAGCGGCAACCCGACCACCGATCCGGCGGCGGCGATGAAGGGCGCGATGCTCGCCTTCGGCGGCCAGCGCGGCGCCAACATCGCGCTGATGGTGGAGGTGCTGGCCGCGGGCATTTCAGGCGCCAACTGGTCGCTCGACGCGCCCTGGTTCACCGGCGGGGCGGACAGCCCCGGCACGGGCCTCTTCGTTCTCGCCATCGAACCCAAGCTGCTGGACCCGGATTTCGAACAGCGCATGAAGGACCAGCTCGACCGGCTGCGGCGGCGCTATGGCGTGCATATTCCCGGCCGCTCGCGCGCCGAAGCCGCGGAGAAGGCAAAGGCGCGCGGCATCACCACGTCCAGGGCGGTGGTGCAGCGCATTTCGGAATTCGCTGAGCGCTATTCGGCCTGATTAGCCGCGCTGTTGAACCTTTTCCCGGCCTGACGCGACCCATATCCGGCACCCCACGCCGCGAGCCGCCTGGTGACTCGTCCGGCTCGCGGCAGGCGGCGCCGCGCCGGGCGTTTCGGGCGGGGCGGGCGTGCTTGCTTCACGCCACCTTGTTACCGTCTCAGGTCAGGCCGCCTCGTTGGACCCTGTTTCGGCGTGGACACTGCCCGGAAAACCCCGCTTCGGCGGGGTTTTCTGTTTTCTCCAAACGCGGCGTTGCGACATTCCATGCAAGTTCAAAAACAAGCCGACGGCGACCTCCGGTCGCTCTTTGCCTTTGGCGAGAAACGGATTAAGAAACGGCTTCAGCCAAGCATTTTCGCGCGCGGAGCCAATCATGACCGAAATCCTGCAGACCCCCAAGCTCGTCGTCGTCTTCGGCGGCTCGGGCTTCGTCGGTCGCCACGTCGTGCGGGCGCTGGCCAAGCGCGGCTACCGCATCCGGGTCGCCTGCCGGCGGCCCGACCTTGCCGGCCATGTGCAGCCGCTCGGCAATGTCGGCCAGATCCAGCCGGTGCAGGCCAATGTGCGCGTGCGCTGGTCGGTCGACCGCGCCGTTCAGGGCGCCGACCATGTCGTCAACCTCGTCGCCATCCTGCATGAGACGGGCCGCCAGAAATTCGGCGCGGTGCACGATTTCGGAGCGCGCGCCGTCGCCGAGGCCGCGCGCTCGGTCGGCGCCGGCCTCACCCATATCTCGGCGCTCGGCGCCGATCTCGATTCCCCGTCCGGCTACGCCCGCACCAAGGCGCTTGGCGAAAAAGCCGTGTTCGACACGATCGCGGACTCCGTCATCCTGCGGCCATCGATCAATTTCGGGCCGGAGGATAGCTTCTTCAACCGCTTCGCCAACATGGCGCGCTACTCGCCGGTGCTGCCGCTGATCGGCGGCGGGCAGAACAAGTTCCAGCCGGTTTATGTCGGCGACGTCGCCGAAGCGGTGGCGCGTTCGGTCGACGGCCAGGCCAAGGGCGGGCAGATCTATGAGCTTGGCGGCCCGCAGGTGCTGACCTTCAAGGAATGCATGGAAGAGCTGCTGACGGTCATCGAGCGCCGCCGCCTCCTGGTGCCGGTGCCGTTCTGGGCGGCGAACATCAAGGCCTCGATCCTCCAGCTCCTGCCCAACCCGCTCCTGACCAAGGACCAAGTGCTGCAGTTGCGCGAGCACAACATCGTCTCGGACGAAGCCGCCAAGGCCGCGAGGACGCTTGCAGGTCTCGGCATCCAGCCGCAGGCGATCGCCACCATCCTGCCGAGCTATCTCTGGCGCTTCCGCGCCGCCGGCCAGTTCCAGCAGCGCCGGCCGGTCGCCGACCGGTAAAGCAATTCAAAGCACGGCGGCCGGGTCCAGCGACTTTGCCGCGACCGGAAATCACGCAATTCCCATCAGCAAACTCAGACGCGCCGGGAGACCTGCATCGGCAGGCCGCCCTGCGGCTGCGTGGTCAGCTTCTGCACCGGCCATGGCCTGGTTTGCGACGTCACGTCGAAGCGGAAGCGCGATAGCAGGATCGCCAGCGCGATGATCGCCTCCTGCATGGCGAAGCCGGCGCCGATGCAGACGCGCGGCCCGGCGCCGAAGGGCAGGTACTGGAAGCGGTCGATGCGGTCGCGGTTGTGCGGATGGAAGCGCTCCGGCATGAAGGCGTCCGGCTTGTCCCAGAGCTTGCGGTGGCGGTGCACGACCCAGGGCATGACCAGCACGGCGGCGTATTTCGGGATGTAAAGGCCGTTCCAGGTCTCCGGCTCGATCGGCTCGCGGTTGATCGAGGGCGCCGGCGGATAGAGCCTCAGCGCCTCCTCGAAAGCAGCGCGGGTGAACGGCATGGCGTCCAGCCATTTGGTCGGGTCGGGCTCGCGAGCCAGCACGGCGTCGATCTCCTGCTCGATCCTGTCGCGCTCCCAGGGTGCCTCGGCCAGGCAATAGATCGTCCAGCCCAGCGCGCGCGCGGTCGTCTCGTGGCCGGCGCCGATGAAGGTGATGATGTTGTCCTCGACTTCGGCGCGAGTCAGCCCGTCCGGCCCCTCGGCCCGCAAGAGGAGCGTGAGGAAGTCCTGCGGCACGCTGCCGGGGTCGCGCTTCATCCTCTCTTCGCGCATCCTCACAGTGCCGGCGACGATGTCGCGGAAATAGGCCATGGTCTTGCGGCCGCGGATGCGGGTGAGCCTGGGCAGCCATTCGGGCGCGCGCAACAGGTCGAGCGGATCGACGCGGCCCATGGTCTCGAACAGCCGGTCGATCTCCCTGGCGAAGCTGCCCGGCTCGCCGGCGATCTCGCCGGAAAACAACGTCTCGGCCAGGATGTCGTAGGTGAGCAGCGTCATGTCATGGGCGACGTCGGTGGAGCCGCCGGCCTCGTAGCGGGTCACGAATTCCAGCGTGCGCCTCAGCATCGGCTCGGCGAAGCCAAAGATGTGGCGTGGCGTGAACACCGGCGCCATCGCCTTGCGCGAACGCTTCCAGACCTCGCCCTCGGCGGTTAGCAGCCCGTCGCGCAGGATCGGGCGCAGGATCAGTTGGCGCACCGTCGCCATCTTGTAGTTCTTGGCGTTGTCGATCAGCACGTGGCGGATGAGGCCGGGATCGTTGGCGACGATCAGATGTCCGCCGACGCCATTCGCCGAAATCCAGGGCTCGTTGTAGGTGTGCTCGCCCCACAATTCGAGCGGGTTGCGGTAGACGATGCGCATCATCTCCAGCGTCGAAGGCGGCTGGGTGCGCGGTTTCGGCGCAGGCGGCACGAAGGGGGCGGGCTTGGTGTCCATGGGCATGCTCCGCTGACAGCGATGAATGTAGTGCCCGACAAAGCCGGCGTCCATGTGACCGGACGGCAGCACGTGATCGCCACATCGCCGGAATGTGAGCGGCATCAGCCAATAGCTGCTTGTTGCCGGCGGCAACCTGCGTTAGTCACCAATGGATACCGCCAAGCAAGGAGCCCTCTAGTGAAGCATCGGCTGAACATCATCATCGGCAGCACACGCCCGGGACGCGCCGGGCCGATCTTCGGCGAATGGCTGGAAGGATTCGCGCGCGAGCACGACAAGTTCGAGCCGGTGCTGACCGATATCGCCACTTTCAACCTGCCGATACTCGACGAGCCCCATCATCCGCGCCTGCGCAAATACGAGAAGGACCACACCAAGGCCTGGTCGAAGGCGACAGAGGCCGCCGACGCCTTCGTGTTCGTCGCGCCCGAGTACAATTACTTTGTCGCGCCCGCGATAGTGAACGCCATCGACTATTTGGTCCAGGAATGGCGTTACAAGCCAGCGGCGATCTTCAGCTATGGCGGCGTCTCGGGCGGCCTGCGCGCGGCGCAGGCCTTGAAGCCGCTGCTCACCTCCGTCGGCGTCATGCCGATCCCGGAAGGCGTGGCGCTGCCCGCCTACGCGACGCTGCTTGACCAGAACCGCGCATACCATCCGAGCGAACAGGTGCTGGGCGGCGCGAAAACGATGCTCGACGAATTGTTCCGCTGGAGCGAAGCGCTGAAGACG
>JAFKFE010000166.1 GCA_017308345.1 Alphaproteobacteria bacterium
ATCGAATTCTCCATCAGGCCGGCGCTTGTTCCCAACCCGGGGTTCCCATGCGACCAGCTCATGTTCCTTGTACCACCCAGATCGTCGATCGCGATCGTTCACACAAGGCAGAAAGAATCGAACAAGTTGTTCACACTTGTGATCGAACCGATATTTCCGGCGGGGTTGCAGCCGGGAAAGCCGCTCGCTACATGCGCGGCATGAAAGTCAAGGATGCAGATATTCTGATCGTGCCGGGCTATACCAATTCCGGCCCCGAGCACTGGCAGACCCGCTGGCAGTCGAAGCTGTCGACGGCGCGCCGGGTCGAGCAGGCGGAATGGACGAAGCCGGTGCGCGAGGACTGGACGGCAAGCGTAGCAAACGCCGTCAACGAAGCCGAGCGGCCGGTGGTGCTGGTCGCGCACTCGCTTGGCGTCGCGGCGGCGGTGCAGGCCATCCCGCAATTCAGGAAGCCTGTCGCCGGCGCCTTCTTCGTGGCAACGCCGGATGTCGCCAATCCGGACATCAGGCCGAGGCACCTGATGACCTTCGGCCCTTATTCGCGCGATCCCCTGCCCTTTCCGTCGATCGTGATCGCCAGCCGCAACGATCCGTTCTGCGCCTTCGAGGTCGCCGAGGACATTGCCGCCGCCTGGGGATCGCTCTTCATCGACGCCGGCGAGGCCGGCCATCTCAACCACGATGCCGGCTACGGCCCGTGGCCGGAGGGTTCGATGACGTTCGCCAAGTTCCTGACGGAGCTGAAGCAGCCGTAAAGGCCGGCTTCAAGAACCGATCGAATCCCGCATGCTCTTCAAGAGCGTCCTGGCGCCGAGCGAGATCAGCGTGTGGTCCGAGCCCATGGCGAGCAGCCGGTAGCCCATCGACACCACGCGGCCGGCGACCGCCGGCTCGATGACGTAGATCGCCGCGTGCTTTCCCGCCTTGCGCGTCCGCTCGGCAATCGAAGCGACCGTTTCCATCATGCTTTCCAGCGTCGAATTGACGGTGGCGCCGTCCGACCAGGCGATCGAGAAATCCGATGGGCCGACGAAGATGCCGTCAATCCCGGGCGTGTCCAAAATACCGTCCAGCGCC
>JAFKFE010000209.1 GCA_017308345.1 Alphaproteobacteria bacterium
GCCCAGAGATTTCGGCCTTTGCAAGCCAGGGCTTGTGGACCTTCGGGCCGCGGGCTTTTATTAACAAAGCGTTAACTGAAATGGCCGTTCCAGAGGGTTGCCCAGCGCATGCCGCCTGAAAACTACTCCTTCCTCGACGTCGCCGTGCTCGACGCGGTGCGCCGGCGCTTTGCAGCCGGCGACGCGCTGGCCATTTTGTCGGCCGACCTCGAACAGGTGATCTGGGCGAACGGTCCGGGGGCGTCGTTGTTCGGCTATCCGGATATAGAGGCCATCATAGGCGCCTCCGCACGATTGCCGCTGGTTGCCCGGCGGCAGATCATGGCCACCAGCGGTTTTCCGGACATAGGCAACGACCGCGCCATCACGGTAAGGCTGGCCACCGGCATGGTGAGCCGCGCCGTGGGCTTGCTGGCCAGCGCCGTGACGATGCCGGACGGCGAGAAGGCGATCATGCTGGCGGTGCCGGCGGCGCAAGCCAGTTCGCGCAGCGCCGCCGAGATTGCCAGCCGCGCCATCGGCGGGTTCACCGAAGCCGGGCATTTCATCGCTTTCGTCGACGCGCAAGGCGATGTCGAGGCGACCTCGGACGGCTTCGAGGCACTCGGCATCGAGCAGCGGACGCTGGCCGCGCTGGTCGCGGACGTGGCAAGCAGCGGCGACCGTGTCGTCAAGCGCCTTGTGCCTGGCGCCTCCACTTCCTATCCGGCCGGTTTCGCGCGACTCACCGACACGCGGCATCTGCTGGTGGTGATCGATGAGGACCAGCTCGAGGGCGAACAACCAGCCGACGGCCAGGGCGATCGGCCCGACGACCAACAGCTTGCGGCGCCAGAGACGGTCGCCGCCACGCTGTCGGGTGAAAGCCTGACCGTCGAGCCGGAGCCTGTCCAGGACAACGGTCCGGTTGTGACGGCCGCAGAAGAGGCCGAGGCCGTCCCGGAGGCTCCCAAAGCCGGCGCGGAGCCTGAGGCGAAAAACCGGACCGCGACCGACCAGCGGTCCACCTCGACCGGCCAGCAGGCCAGCGCCCCCGAGGCCGGCCAGCATGACCATTGGTACTTCAATGCCGGAGACGACGCCGGACACGCTCAACCGACAGCGAAAGCAAAGGACGAGACGGAGGGGGGCTCCACAGCGGAAGACCAGGGGCAAGATGTCGTCGAAGCCGCCATACGCGGAACCGCCATGCCGGCGCAACCCGCCCCGCCCCGTGATATCGACCGCTCGGCGCCGCCGCTGCGCTTCGTCTGGCGCACCGACGCCGAAGGCAGGTTCAGCGCGCTTTCGCCGGAATTCGCCGGAATCGTCGGCCAGCCCGCCGCCGATGTGATCGGCCGCCGCTTCAAGGACGTCGCCACCACTTTCGGCCTCGACGCCTCGGGCGAGATCGCCGGCCTGCTCGAACGGCGCGACACCTGGTCCGGCCGCTCCGTGCTGTGGCCCGTGGCCGGGACCGGCCTGAAGATCCCGGTCGATCTGGCGGCGCTGCCCGTCTATGGCCGCAGCCGCGCCTTCGAAGGTTTTCGCGGCTTCGGCGTGGCGCGCGGCGCCGACGCCGTGGTCGATCCGGAAGCGCTCGGCTTGGCCCTGGTGCCGAATGCCGCGCTCGCGGTGGGTGCCTCTGCCGGGGCTGAGCCATCGGTCGAGCGGCCAGCCGCGGAGCAAGCGACGCCGGAACAGCCAAAGCCTGAAGATCCGTTCCAGGGTGAAGTGCCGGTACTGACCATCGTGCCGAAACCAGAGCGGCGTTTCGCCGACAAGGTCATAAGGCTGGCCGAGCATCGCCAGCCGGCCAACGACAAGCAGCCCGGCAGCGACGCCGCGGCAAATCAGAGGGGACTGTCGATCCTCGAGCGCAGCGCCTTCCGCGAGATCGGCGAACGGCTGCGCAGGGACAGTTCCACCCCTGCCGAGCCGAACGCCCCCGAAGCCGGCAAGCAACCCCACGCGGCCGATGCCGGCAAGGAAGCGGCGACGGCGAAAGAACCAGCCGAGGAAACGAAGGCCGAGGCAAGCCAGCCGATCCCGCTTGACGCGGCGGAGCACGACAGCGCGGCGCGGGAAGCGAACCTGTTGTCCACGCAGCATGTCTCGGAACCCGCCGACGTGAAGACCGACGCGGAGACCGCTGAAGCTCAGACCGAGGCCGAGGACCAGCAAGACCTGGCGCGGCTCGACGGCATCGGTGACGCCGGCACGGGCGACACCGGCCAGGCCGGCACGCCAGCCGTTTCCGGCTCGCTGCTCGACTACGCCGATGGCGACAAATCCGCCAGCGTCGAACCCGTTTCCAGGAACGAGCAGGCAGAAGGGGCCGGACAGGCCACCACGCATGCCGACGCGCCACCGCGGCAGCCAGTCGCCGAAAAGCCCGCTCGCGATACGGCGGATGACGACAGCATGACCGCCGACGATTTCCGTGATGCGCAAGACAGCGAGGACTGGGCCGGTCCCGACGCCGATGCCGCCACGGCCGCGGAAGAACCCAAGACGGCAACGCCGGCGCGGCCGCGTCTCGACGTGCCGCCGCTCAAGCTCTCCGGCTTTGTGCCGTCCGCTTTCTCGACCGGAGAGGAAGCCAAGGCGCCCGATACGTCGATCCTCGCCAGGTTGCCGGTGCCGCTGCTGATCCATTCGGGCGACGTGCTGCATTATGCAAACGAAGCGTTCCTCGAACTCACCGGCTACGACGCGCTGGACGACCTCGCGGATGCGGGGGGCCTGGGCGCGCTTTTTGCCGATCCTTACGCCGAGGATGCCGCCGCGGACGAAAGCGACCACTCCTTGAAGCTCAAGACCCGCCTTGGCCAGGAATTTCCGATCGACGCGCTGCTGCGCTCCGTGCCGTGGCGCGACGGCAAGGCGCTGATGCTGGTGGTGCGGCGCTCCGGCGAGGACGATGCGGCGCATTTCACCGCAGCGAATGACGAGCAGGCGCCGCAGCCGGACGTGCCGGAATTGAAGTCGCGCATCGCCGAGATGCGCACCATCATCGACACCGCCACCGATGGCGTCGTGCTGATCGGTCGCGACGGCAACATCCGCTCGATAAGCCGTCCGGCGGAAGCGCTGTTCGGTTTCGACAGCGACGAGGTCGCGGGCAAGCCCTTTGCCTCGCTGTTCGCCATCGAAAGCCAGCGCGCGGCGCGCGACTATCTCGCGGGCCTTTCGGAGCCTGGCGTGGCGAGCGTGCTCAATGATGGCCGCGAGGTCATCGGGCGCGAGGCGCAGGGCCGCTTCATCCCGCTGTTCATGACCATCGGCCGGCTGCCCAGCGACAGCGGCTTCTGCGCCGTGGTGCGCGACATCACGCAATGGAAGCGGGCGGAGGAAGACCTGACGCAGGCACGCGCCGTGGCCGAGCGCGCCTCCTCGCAGAAGACGGATTTCCTGGCCCGCATCAGCCACGAGATACGTACGCCGCTCAACGCCATCATCGGTTTTTCGGAACTGATGGTGGACGAGAAATTCGGCCCGATCGCCAACGACCGCTATCGCGACTACCTGCGCGACATCAACCGCTCCGGCAACCACGTGCTCGACCTCGTCAACGACCTGCTCGACATCTCCAAGATCGAGGCCGGCCAGCAGGAGATGGACTACGAGGCGGTTTCGCTCAACGACACGCTGGCCGAGACGGTGGCGATGATGCAGCCGCAGGCCAATCGCGAGCGCGTCATCATCCGCTCCAGCTTCGCCTCGCGGCTGCCGGAAGTGGTGGCTGACCTGAGAAGCGTGCGCCAGATCGCCCTCAACATCCTGTCCAACGCCATCCGCTACACGCAGGCCGGCGGCCAGGTGATCGTCTCGACCGCTTACGAAGCCTCGGGCGATGTCGTCATGCGGGTTCGCGACACCGGTATCGGCATGACCCCGGCCGAGATCGAGCAGGCGCTGAAGCCGTTCAAGCAGATCAATGCGTTGAAGCGCGGACGCGGCGACGGCACCGGCCTCGGCCTGCCTCTCACCAAGGCCATGGTGGAGGCGAACCGCGCCCGGTTCGCCATCACCTCGACGCCTGGTGAAGGAACCCTGGTCGAGGTCGCCTTCCCCTCGACACGCGTGCTCGCCGAGTAAGATCGTCCTGGAACAGGTTCGGCCAAAGAAAAAGGCGTCCTGGAGGACGCCTTGAGAAATGGGATGCTGTCACAACGGGGGCTTGAGCTGAACCTCAGGGGACGAGGAACGGGATTTCTCAAGTTACACGCGACTATCGGGGCCGTCCCTTAACAAGTCCTTACCGGGCCGCGGAAAAATTTACGAATGTGTACCACCCGTGAAATCTAGGTAAATTCGCCCGACAGATTTCGTTAACCACGTCGCGCCGTCAGTCCGCCAGCTGCGACAGGTCGCGGAAGAGCTCCAGCGCCTCGGGATTGGCAAGCGCTTCCTTGTTCTTGACGGCGCGGCCGTGGACCACGTCGCGCACCGCGAGCTCGGTGATCTTGCCGGACTTGGTGCGCGGAATGTCGGTGACGGCGACGATCCTGGCCGGCACATGGCGCGGGCTGGCGCCGGTGCGGATCCTGGCGCGGATGCGCTTTTCCAGATCCTCGTCCAGGGGCACGCCGGCGGCCAGCCGCACGAACAGCACGACGCGCACGTCATTGTCGAAATCCTGGCCGATGCAGAGCGCCTCGATGATCTCCGGCATCTGCTCGACCTGGTTGTAGATCTCGGCCGTGCCGATCCGCACGCCGCCCGGATTGAGCGTCGCATCCGAACGGCCGTGGATGATCATGCCGCCATGAGCCGTCCATTCGGCGAAGTCGCCATGGCACCAGACATTGTCGAAACGCTCGAAATAGGCCGCATGATATTTCCTGCCCTCGGGGTCGTTCCAGAAGCCGACCGGCATCGACGGAAAGGCCTTCGTGCAGACGAGCTCGCCCTTCTCCTGCCGGATCGGCTTGCCGTCGTCGTCCCAGACGTCGACCGCCAGGCCGAGGCCGGGTCCCTGGATTTCGCCGGTCCAGACCGGCTCGGTCGGCACGCCGAGCACGAAGCAGGACACGATGTCGGTGCCGCCCGAGATCGAGGCCAGATGCACGTCCTTCTTGATGCCGTCATAGACGAAGCGGAAATCCTCCGGCGACAGCGGCGAGCCGGTGGAGGAGATGGTGCGCACGCTCGACAGATCGTGGCTGGCGATCGGCTTCAGCCCGGCCTTGCGGACGGAATCGATGAACTTGGCCGAGGTGCCGAAATAGGTCATCTTCTCGGCGTCGGCGAAATCGAACAGCACGTTGCCGTCCGGGTAGAAGGGCGAGCCGTCATAAAGCAGAAGCGTCGCGCCCGAGGCGAGGCCCGAGACCAGCCAGTTCCACATCATCCAGCCGCAGGTGGTGAAATAGAAGAGGCGATCGCCGTCGAGCAGGCCGGCATGCAGCCGGTGCTCCTTGACGTGCTGGATCAGCGTACCCCCGGCCGAATGCACAATGCATTTCGGGATGCCGGTCGTGCCCGAGGAAAACAGGATGTAGAGCGGATGCGCAAAGGGCAGCCGCTCGAAGCTGACTGTCCTGACGGCAAAGGGCGAGAGCGCTTCCTCGAGCGCTGACGCCTTGTCGATGGTGGCGGCGACGTCGGCCGAGGTGCCGAGATAATCGACGATCAGCACCTTGCGCACGCTCGAGAGTTTCTCGGCCACGGCGCGCACCTTGTCGGCCACCTCGATCGCCTTGCCGTTGTACCAGTAGCCGTCCGGCGCGATGAAGACGACCGGTTCGATCTGGCCGAAACGGTCGAGCACGCCCTGCTCGCCGAAATCGGGAGAACATGACGACCAGACCGCGCCGATCGAGCTTGCCGCCAGCATCGCGGCGATGGTGTCGGGCATGTTCGGCATCATGGCTGCGATGCGGTCGCCGGCCTTGACGCCGAGCGACAGGAAGAGCTGCTGCAGGCGCGAGGTCAGCGCATGGAGTTCGTTCCAGGACAGCCGGCGTTCGACCTTGTCCTCGCCGCGAAAGACGATGGCCGGGCCGCCGCCGGTCTTCTTCAAGAGATTCTCGGCGAAATTCAGCGTCGCGTCGGGAAAGAACGAGGCACCCGGCATCTTTTCGCTATCGAGAAGTACGCGCTCACCCTTGTCGCCGACCAGATTGCAGAAGTCCCAGACCAGGCTCCAGAAGGCCTCACGATCCTCGATCGACCAGCGGTGAAGCTCGGCATAGCCGGCGAATGACATCCCGGCCTTTGCTTGCGCGGCCTTCATGAACGCAGTCAAGGGAGCCGCGTCGATCCGCTCCTGCGTCGGGGTCCACAAAGGTTTATCGGCGGCCATGATCGCTTCTCCCAAAGCGCGTTGCGTTCGAGCCAGTTAAGCTCAACGTCGCATATGCCATCGTCCCAAAAACGGCGCGCAACCGTGGACCGGGGTCGTACTGTCCGCTTATGCATATTGCGGCGCAGCAGAGCAAGATTTTGTTCGGGCGGCGCGTGGCGGGCGGTGGGCAAATGCCATCGCAAGGCCATAATGACTTGAAAAGCGTCGGCGCTCGGTTACACCCGTCGAGCGATTTGTCGGCAATGAAAGCATACGGGGCGAAATGCCATCATCTGTGATCCGGCGCGGGGTGTGGGCGATCGGCGTTGCCGTGCTCGTCATCGCGCTCGCGGTCGCGGCGCTGCCGCTGATTGCCTCGACCCGCATCGTGCGCGACCGCATCGCCTGGGAACTGAGTGCCTGGAGCGGCTTCAGGGTCACGATCGACGGCTCGCCGCGCATCGAGGTCTGGCCGAAGTTCCGGGCCATCCTCAGCGACGTGACACTGTCGCAATGGACTGAAACCGACGCGCCGCCGGTGGTCGAGGCCGACCGCGTGGAAGTCGATCTCTCGGCCATGGCCGCCCTGCAGGGCGACGTCGCCTTCTCGACCGCGAGGCTGGTGCGTCCGACGATCAGGGTTCAGCGCACGGCGAGCGGCTTCTATATGCCGCCGCTTCCGACCGGGGGGCGCATCACGCGCTCGATCGATACCGCGCGCGGCGTGGTCACCGCCAACCCGCAGAAGCCCGATCTCGGCAGATTGCCTTCCGATCCATTCGGCACCGTCGAGTTCCGCGACGGCCGCGTCGTGACGACGGCAGACGGCAAGGACACCGAAATCCTGAGCAGCCTCAGCGGCCAGGTGAACTGGGAAGCGATGAACAGCGAAGCATCGCTGACCGCGGCCGGAATCTGGCGCGGCGAAAGCGTGCAGCTCGATTTCTCCTCGGCAAGGCCGCTGGTGCTGTTTGCCGGGGGCGCGGCGCCCGTGACCCTCTCCTTCAAGGCGGCGCCCGCGACATTCTCCTTCGACGGAACGGCCTCGATGTCGGACAATGCCTATCTGGACGGCCAGGTAAAGTTCGCCGCGCCGTCGCTGCGGCGAGTGCTGGAATGGTCGCAGGCAGGCATCGCGCCTGGTGCCGCGATCGGCGCGGTGTCGGTCGCCCTCCGGGAGGAGGAACACGCCGTTGGCCGGGTGTTTCAGCGTCGCCGGGTGGAGCTTGCGCACCACGTCCCGGTAATGTCCGCCGCACAGGTGCCCGACGCCGACCGACCCGGTGTGGACCATCACCGTCACCACACCGGGCTTCAGCCCCCAGGCGTGCGCGACCGGCCCGTCTAGCACCTTCTCGACCTTCTGGATTTCGACGAAGTGGTTCCCGCCGCCGATGCTGCCGATCTGCCCTCGATCATCATGGAAATGC
>JAFKFE010000167.1 GCA_017308345.1 Alphaproteobacteria bacterium
AGAAATCACCGCGCATGAAAAGCTGCCGCTGCGCTACACGGCGCTGACGCCGTGCTTCCGTTCGGAAGCGGGCTCGGCCGGCCGCGACACGCGCGGCATGCTGCGCCAGCACCAGTTCTACAAGGTAGAGTTGGTCTCGATCACGGACCAGGAAAGCTCGATCGCCGAGCATGAGCGCATGACCCAATGCGCCGAGGAGGTGCTGAAGCGCCTCGGCCTGCCGTTCCGCACGATGACGCTCTGCACCGGCGACATGGGTTTCGGCGCGCGCAAGACCTACGACATCGAGGTCTGGCTGCCGGGGCAGAACGCCTATCGCGAAATCTCGTCCTGCTCGGTCTGCGGCGATTTCCAGGCCCGGCGCATGGATGCCCGTTACAAGGACAAGGACGGCAAGGGCAATCGCTTCGTCCATACGCTGAACGGCTCGGGCACCGCAGTCGGCCGCGCTCTTATTGCCGTCATCGAAAACTACCAGAATGAGGATGGCAGCGTAACCATTCCTGAAGTGCTGCGGCCTTACATGGGTGGTCTTACCAAGATCGAAGCGAAGTGACTTGATGCGCATCCTCCTGACCAATGACGACGGCATCCACGCCGAAGGGCTGGCGTCGCTCGAACGCATCGCGCGCACGCTATCGGACGATGTCTGGGTGGTGGCGCCGGAACCGGACCAGTCCGGCTACGCGCATTCGCTGTCGATCTCGGAGCCGCTCAGGCTGCGCAAGATCGGCGAGAAGCACTATGCCGTGCGCGGTACGCCGACCGACTGCGTCATCATGGGCACGAAAAAAATCCTGCCAGGGCCGCCGGACCTCATCCTGTCCGGCGTCAATTCCGGCGCCAACATCGCCGATGACGTCACCTATTCCGGCACCGTGGCGGGCGCCATGGAAGGCGCGCTGCTCGGCGTGCGCTCGATCGCGGTGAGCCAGGCTTATTCCTATGTCGGCGAGGATCGCGTCGTTCCCTACGAGACGACCGAGGCGCTGGCGCCGGCTCTGCTCAAGCGACTGGTGGAAACGCCGCTGCCGGAAGGCGTGCTCCTCAACGTCAATTTCCCGAATTGCGCC
>JAFKFE010000210.1 GCA_017308345.1 Alphaproteobacteria bacterium
CGAGGTTGCCGGCGATCGTAGCGGCCAACTTTAACATGGCGTCGGGTAGTTCAGCCAGATACGCGATATTCGACTTCGCGGCCAAAACAGCCGAAGACGCGGATGAAATTACTACGATTGTCGCGAAAGCGAGCCTAAGTTTCAATATTCTTCTCCCCAAGCTTTAACTGAGCGAAGCACGTTTGGATCCGTCTTAATAGCCGAAGGCGAGCCATCGTGTTCCATATCCACAAGCGGCTTAGATTTTCGCGTCGCGCCAGCGATCATCGCCCGATTGATAGATTGGAGCAGCTATGCCGCGCGCTGGTGCGCTTGTTCAGTTCCTTCAAGCAAACAACGAGCGCATCGAACAGAGCAACCCGACGCGGCTTGCGGAAAGCCGCGACAACCGTCCGCACGTATATCAAGGCCCGTCGTTTCAGGAATCGCTAACGGAACGGAAACGCCTCGCTGCTATGGTGCTGCCCCGTGGCGAGGAGGACCTTGCCTGAGGAGCCCGCCTTACATGGCCAATTATCCCGAGACCGAGCGCCGTCATCACGTGCGCGAATTCGTGCTCAAGGAAGCCACCATCATCGCCGGCGCCGTCAGGATCGGCTGCTCGGTCAGGAACCAGCATGAGCAGGGCGCGGAATTGCGCGTTGCCGCCGATGTGGCCATTCCGGAGCGCTTCCTGCTCGAGGTTCCGGCCGACGACACGGCCTATCGCGCCCTGGTGCGGTGGCGTCGCAACGACCGCGTCGGCGTGGCTCTCTACAGCAACGCGCCGAAGGGCTGAGGCGCGGTCGTCACACCATCGTCACTTGATTCCGCCCGGGCGACGTGCAGCCCGGCACGCGCGGAACGCAACCGGCGCGAGCGCGTTCATTGCCGGACCAACAGGGATTCGCGAATGAGCAGGACAGCCGTTTTGGGTGGTGCTGATCGCCATCGTTCTCGTGGGCCCTTACCTCTTGCAGGCCAATGGCCCTCGCGGCAACGCTCGATGTGGGCTCTGCGCCTGTCTCGTCGCGGCCGTGCGCCGCTGAACCGGGGCTACTTGTCCGCCGCCAGCGTCTCGTTGAGCACGCCGGCCAGATGCAGGCCGCCGAGCGCGAGCTGCTCGACCGCCTCCGGCGAGAAGGTGTCGAAATAGGCCTGGTCGAGGATCACCGCGTGCGGATTGTCGGACTTGATCTGCGTGCCCCTGGGCAGCGCGCGATAGGCGTCCTCGGCCTTCTCATGGCACTCGGCCAGCCATTTCTCCGGCGTCTGGTCGGCCGCCGGCATGGCAGGCAGATGCGGGATGACGTCGGTCTCGAGGTCGAGCGCCACCTTGCCCCAGTCATAGTATCTGAACAGGATCAGGCTGGAATCCCAGACCGCGTGGAAAGTGGTGAAGTCGCGATAGGTGGAGCCGTCCGGCTTCGGCCGGTAGACGTTGAAGGTCACCGTCAGCGTGTTGCCGCCCTGGTCGCGCTCGCTGCCATCCAGGCGCTCGACGCAATGCAGCGGCTGCGACAGGTCGCCGACCAGATGGATGACGAAGGCCAGCGCCTGCCAGCGTTCCTCGTCGCTCCTTGCCGGGTCGGCCAGGATCTTTTCCTGCGCCGGCAGCGCCCGCATCAGGCAGAAGCCGAAGCTCGCATTGTCCTTGCAGTCGCGCGCCGGGTCGTAGGCGGTGGTGCTGGCGCTCGCATCCCCGGGTTTCGACGCCAGCGGAATGTCGACGAAATGCCAGTTCGACGTTTCCTTGTGGCCGTCGGCGCGATAGTCGTCGGCCCAGCTTGCCACCGAGGCCAGCGAGAAGGTGGCCGGCGGCTTGAGCTTCAGATGCGAGCGCAAGAGCTGCTCGATGACGTCATGGGCGTTCTGGCTCAGCCTGTGCTGCGCGATCTCGGCGATCACCGCGTGCCCTTCCTGGCCCCAGGCCAGCGCCTGGCCGCACATTATCGCGCTCATCAGACAAGAAGTCGCCGATGTCTTCCAGTTCATCGCCTTGCCTCCCGAGGACCATGGTCGCGAAAAACAAGTACAATGGAGACGTGTGACACAAACATGAAAAGTCTCATAGTCACGCTTCTCGGCCGGCCGCCAGCGCTTCTCATTTGTTGCGCAAAGGCTAATATGCCGTGGATCGGAAGGCACAAGTAATGAAGATCAATGTCGTCTATGCGCATCCTTTAGCCGACAGCTACCAGGCCTCGCTTCATGACCGCATCGTCCGGACCCTCAAGGAGAGGGGTGACGAGGTCGTCGATTTCGATCTCCATGCAATGAACTTCAATCCCGTCATGCAGGCCGGGGAGAGACGCGGCCACTTCGATCCTTCCCAGGTGCCCGGGGATCTGCAGGTCTATATCGATGCGTTGCGGTGGGCCGAAGCTTGCGTGTTCTGCTTCCCGACATGGTGGTCGGGCATGCCTGCCATGCTGAAGGGCTATTTCGATCGCGTCTGGCGACCCGGCGTTGCATACCAGGTGCCGCCGGACGGCGGCGCCATCAGGCCCATGCTTCTCAACATCGGCCGCATGGGGGTTGTGACCACGTGCGGATCGCCCTGGTGGTACACGGAAATCTACATGCAAAATCCCGGGAGGAAGGTGCTGCTGCGCGGCCTGAAGACGATGTGCGGCCGCAATGTCAAGCATCTCTACCTGACGCGATACTCCGTCGAGAGCATTACCGCCAAGAAGAGGGAGGAGTTCGCGCTCGAGGTGGAGCGCCGGTTCGCGACGTTCTAACAGTTCGCGCCGTGCCGGATGAAGGTCATGGTCACTACCATCATCGGCATCACCGTCCTGTGGCCGTCACGATGGCGTGCCGGCCGCGCGCGGCGTGCGCAAGCCGGTTCCGCGCCGCCAACGCCGGCCTACGCTTCGGCAAGCCGCCCATGCGCGTGGCTCGTGTCGGCGAGCGTCTCGATGACGCGGCAATCTCCGACCCGGCCGTTGGCGCATTGCTCCACCATGCGCAGCAACTCGTCACGCAGCGCATTGAGGCTGGCGATGCGTTTCTCGACCTCGATCAGGCGGGATCGGGCGATCGCGTCCGCCGCGGCGCAGGGCTGCTCCGGGTCGTCCTGCAGCGACAGCAGCGTGCGGATGGCCTCGACCTCGAAGCCGAGCTCGCGCGCGTGCCGGATGAAGGCCAGGCGGTCGAGGTCGCGGCGGTCGTAGAGCCGCCGGTTGCCTTCGCTGCGCGAGGCGGCGGGCAGGAGGCCGATCTGCTCGTAATAGCGGATCGTCGGCACCTTCACGCCGCTCCGCCGCGCGGCCTCGCCGATCGCAAAATCACCACTTGGCATTTTCCGCTTGCTCCTCTAGTCGCTAGAGGATGTAGCACCGGGCGCAGGCTGGAGCAATTCCGGCAAGGACTGCAGGCGTTTTCCATCTGGAATCGCATGAAAACAAAGACTTGTAGCAGGCCGGTGATTCTTTTGCCGAACTGCCTGAACGGAAGGCCGATGCCATGGACGTCAAGGAGACCCGATACCGTGTGACGGGCATGGACTGCGCCGCCTGCGCGGCCAAGATCGAGACGGCGGTGAGCCGCCTTCCGGGGGTGGCGAAAGTCTCCGTCTCGGCGACGGCGGGCATGATGCGGGTCGCCCATAGTGACGAAGCCGTCCTGTTCCCCGCGATGAAGACGCAACTCGGCAAGCTCGGCTACGGCGTCTTTCCCGCGGATGGCGACAAGGAAGGCGCGAAGGGGCCTGGCCATGATCACGACCATGAACACGGCCATGATCATGATCATGCGCGGGCCGGAACCCACGCGCATGCCGATGAAGGCGGCGAGGGGCAGGGCGCCTGGTGGCGGACCCGCAAGGGCATGCTCACCATCGGCTGCGGCCTGGCGCTTGGGCTGGCCTACGGCATTGGCCGCCTGTATCCGCCAATCGAATGGTGGGCGTTTGTCGCGGCACTCGCCGTCGGCCTGCTGCCGATCGCCAACCGCGCGCTCGCCGCCGCCCGCATCGGCGCGCCGTTCTCGATCGAGACGCTGATGACGATCGCGGCCGTCGGCGCCGTCATCATCGGCGCGGCCGAGGAGGCCGCGGCCGTCGTCTTCCTGTTCCTCGTCGGTGAGCTGCTCGAAGGTGTTGCCGCCAGCCGGGCCCGCGCCAGCATCCAGAACCTGGCCACCCTTGTGCCCAAGACCGCCTTCGTCGAGCGCAACGGCGTGGTCGAAGAGGTGCCGGCGGAAAAGCTTTCCGTCGGAACGGTCATACTGGTGCGGCCGGGCGACCGGATCGCGGCGGATGGCGAGATCGTCGAGGGCGACAGCGCCATCGACGAGGCGCCCGTCACCGGCGAGAGCGTGCCGGTGCGCAAGAAGGCCGGCGACGCGGTGTTCGCCGGCACGATCAACACCGACGCCGTGCTGCGCGTGAAGGTCACCGCGGCCGCGGCCGACAACACCATCGCGCGCGTCGTCAGGCTGGTCGAGGAGGCGCAGGAGAGCAAGGCCCCGACCGAGCGCTTCATCGACCGCTTCTCGAAATACTATACGCCAGCCGTCCTGGCGCTGGGCACGCTGGTGGCGATCCTGCCGCCGCTGGTCGCGGGCGCCAGCTGGAGCGAATGGATCTACAAGGGCCTCGCGATCCTCCTGATCGGCTGCCCCTGCGCGCTGGTCATCTCGACCCCGGCGGCGATCGCGGCCGCTTTGTCGGCCGGCGCGCGGCGCGGCCTCTTGATCAAGGGCGGCGCCATCCTCGAGGCGCTGGGCTCGATCAATGCCATGGCGCTCGACAAGACCGGCACGCTGACGGAGGGCAGGCCCAAGGTCACCGACATCATCGCGATCGGGTCCAGCGAGGCCAATGTGCTTTCGCTTGCCGCGGCGCTCGAGACCGGCTCCAGCCATCCGCTTGCGCTCGCCATCCTCGACAGGGCCAGGGCCGGCAAGGTGCCGGTGCCGCCGGCCTCGGACGCATTCGCGCTCGGTGGCAAGGGCGTCGCGGGCAAGGTCGGCGGCAAGGAGATTTTTCTCGGCTCGCCGGCGGCGGCCGCGGAGCGCGCGACGCTTTCAGCCGATCAGCTCGATCGTATCGCGGCCTTCAACGACGAGGGCAAGTCGGTTTCGGTGCTCATCGCCGCCGGAGCGCCGGCCGGCATCATCGCCATGCGCGACGAGCCGCGCGCCGACGCGCAATCCGGGCTGGCGGCGCTGCGCGAGGCCGGTGTCGAACCGGTGATGCTGACCGGCGACAACAAGCGCACGGCCGAAGCGATCGCCAAAAGCCTGGGGCTTTCCGTGCATGCCGAAATGCTGCCGCAGGACAAGCAGCGCGTCGTTCGCGAATTGCAGGCCTCCGGCAGGAAGGTCGCCAAGGTCGGCGACGGCATCAACGACGCGCCGGCGCTTGCCGCCGCCGATGTCGGCATCGCCATGGGCGGCGGCGCCGACGTGGCGCTGGAGACGGCCGATGCCGCGGTGCTGCACGGGCGGGTCGGCGACCTGGCTGCAATGATCGAGCTGTCGCGGCGGGCGCTGAGCAACATCCATCAGAACATCACGGCGGCGCTCGGGCTGAAGGCCGTGTTCCTGGTCACGACCGTCATGGGCATCACCGGCCTGTGGCCCGCCATTCTCGCCGACACCGGCGCGACCGTCCTGGTCACGGCCAACGCCATGCGCATGCTGGCGTGGCGGCCGCGAGCGAAGAGCAAGTGACAGCCGGCGCCTCAGTCTCCGAGCTGGCTGCGCCGCTTTCCCTTGAGGCTCCTTGCCGCTTGTTCGATCGCCGCGCGGTCGTCGCCCAGCCTGTCGAGCAGCTCCTGCGCCTCGTCGCCGGAAATGCCGGTGCGCACGGCCAAAGCCTCGACCGTCAGTATGTCGGCGCTGCCGATCTCGTGCGTTTCGGGCAAGGCGTCGTCCGCCGTCAGCGGTAGCGCCGCCTCGCGGTCGATCTCCATTTCCGCCTGGTGCCAGTGCCGCTCGTGATCACCGTTAAGGCCGCCTTCGCGCTGCCAGATCTCATACGCCCGCTGCTGGATTCTTGCGTGCCGGTCATCTTCACTCATCGCCTGTTCCTCCTTGGGTGTCAGGTCAACGAAAGACCAGGCGGAATGATCCGCGATGCCGCGAAGGTGATCGGCTGTGGGCCCGGTCGGTCTACTCGGACTGACCGGCGACGGCTCATGGGCCGTAAATCGCCACGGGCTTGCCGAACATGCCGGGCTCCGGCTTCACGCCGAGCCCCGGCCGTTGCGGAACGGCGATGTGGCCTTGCTTGATGACGACCGGGTGCTTCTGGTCGAAATGGCCCTTGATATACTCCTGGGCGATCCAGGCGCCTTCCATGCGGCGCGGCTCGACGGTGGCCGCCAGATGAACGCAGGCCGCCGCGATGATGTCGCCGCCCCAGGCGTCGTCGCAGCTTTGCGGCAGCGAGCGGATGGCGCAGAGGTCTCGCACGGTGGTCATCTTGGTCAGGCCGCCGAGGCGCGTCACCTTGAAACCGAAGCCGTCGGCGATGCCGAGCGAGATTGCCCGCAGCACCGCGTTCTGGTCCTCGGTGCTCTCGTCGAGATAGACCGGATGCATCACGCGGCCTTTCAGCGTCGCGATTTCGTCCATGGTGTTGCAGGGCTGCTCGAAGACGAAGGGGATTTGCTGGCAGAGCCGGTCGAGATGGATCGCGGCGGCCACCGTCAGGCCCCGGTTGCCGTCGACCGCCAGTCGAGCCTTGTAGCCGACCGCTTCCCAGACCTTGTGGACGACGGCCACGTCTTCCTCGAGATTGCGTCCGCCGATCTTCACCTGCAGGCGTGGATAGCCGGCCTTTACCTTGTCGGCGGCGATCCTCGCCGTCTCGTCCGGCGCCCCGACGATCAGCGAATAATAGGTCGGCACCCGGTCGGTCAGCGCGCCGCCCAGCAGCGTCGAGACGGGCACGCCGAGCTTCTGTCCGAGCAGGTCGAGGAACGCCATGTCGAAGGCGGCCTTGGCGTAGCCGTGGCCGTTCAGCCGCTCGTCCATCTGTTTCGCCAGCAGCCTGATCGACGCGATCTCCGAGCCGATCAGGCCCGGCGCGATTTCGGCGATCGCGGCGCGGGCGCCCAACGCGTGATGCGGCTGGTACACCGGACCGATCGGGCAGGTCTCGCCCCAGCCGGCGAAACCGTCATCGGTCACGATCTCGACCAGCGTCGAGTCCAGCGCCTCCACATCGGCGCTGGCCATGCGGTAGACGCCGCCCTTGACCGGCAGTTGCGCCGAATAGACGTTGATCCGCTCGACGCGCATGGCGGCTACATCCGCGCCCTGGCCGAGGTCGGGTCGTAAGGCGAATCCGCGATCACTTGCGCCGTCTTCCACTCGCCCAGGATCGCGACGTCGAGCTTCGTGCCCGGTTTGCAAAGGCGCTCGGGCAGCAGCGCCAGCGCCACGTCATGCCCGAGCGCGTAGCCATAGCCGCCGGAGGTGATGCGCCCGACCAGCTTGCCGTCGCTGTAGAGCCCCTCATTGGCCAAGGTGCTTGCGCCGTCGGTGTCGATCCTGAGTGTCACGGATCGCCTCTGGTCGTTGCGCTCCTTGTATTTCTTGACCGCGTCGCGGCCGACGAAATCGCCCTTGTCGAGGCGGATGAAGCGCTCCAGCCCGCTCTCCAGCGCGTTGAGCTCGGGGTTCATGTCGCGATACATGGCGCGATA
>JAFKFE010000211.1 GCA_017308345.1 Alphaproteobacteria bacterium
ATGAGAACGGTGAGAACTGTTCCTCCGTCCGGCGACGCCGGACCTGTGGTTAGCACTCACCTGAGGCGAGTGCTAACGTGGCGCTGAGATAGGCTGGCGCCTTGCCAGAGTCAAGGCGCGCGCAAGGGTCAAGCGGCGCGAAATTTTTCTCGCGCGGAGCGCCAGGAGGAAATGCACCGGCTGCCGCCAGGCGCCGACGAGCAATCCCACCCGTTACTCCGGGCGCTTCGGCGAGCGCAGCACCAGCAGGGGACAGCGCTCGGCGAGCCCGTAGGTACCGGTCGAGGCCAGTCGGACATCATCGAAGAAGGTCCGGGCTTCCCCGACGAGCGCGGCAGCGGGGGCGAAGCTGTAGAGGGCGGGCGAGTCCCGATAGACGTCGATGGTTCCGATGACCGGCAGTTCCCATCCGGTTCGAGCCGACAGTTCCTCGCGGTCGGGAAACATCTTGTCGAATTGTTCGAGGATGCCCGTAACCGGTATCGTGTAATTGGGCGCGCCGCCGGTCGCGGTCATGGCCACGCGCCATTTGAGCTCGTGGAAGGTCGAGACGCCGCCGCTCAGCGCCAGGGAGCGGATATCCTTCGGGTCGTCGCGGGTTTCGGGAGAGGCGTAAAGCCTGATGGCGGCGCGTCCGTCTGCTTTCAGCGCGCGCGCGACCGACGCGAACAGTCTGCGTCTGAGGTCGGCGGCGCCGATGACCGACAGGCATCCGTCGCCGATCAGGGCCTCCACGCTTGCTAGCTCGAAAGGCAGATCGAACCAGTCGCCCTGCGCCGCCTTGCGCGTGTCGGTGTCGCCCGGCCAGATGCCGGCAATCATATCGGGGGATTCGTCGACCGATGTCATTGCGGCGCCAAGGCCGGCGAGCTCGGGCGTGACGCCGAGCATGACGACGTGCGAGCCGGCAAGCTCTAGCTCGCGGTCGTAGGCCTGGACGACTTCCAATGGCGGCCTGAGCGGCGAGCCGAGCAACTGCCAGTGCTTGCGAATTGCATTCCAATGTTGCGTCATGCAAAACCCCCCGGTTCCACGCGATTGTCGAGTACCCGACGCGCGCGTGGAAACCAAGGGGGCGCATGGCACATATCGCGATCATCACGCATGAGTTCGACCGGTTCCAGAGCCGGCGCGGCCTGCTGCTGCGCCGCGATAGCCCGTATATGCTCTTCGACCTGCTGGAGGTTCTGAAACGCCGCGGCCATTCAGTGCGGATATTGAAAGGCATTTCGGCGAAACCCGCCGCCGACATCGCTGTGCTGCATCTCGACGTGACCGTGACGCCGCCGGAGTATGTCGACTATGCGCGCCGCTTTCCCTTTTGCCTCAACCTCGGCGCCGCCGACATTTCGAAACACCGCGTCAGCGGCGCCGCGATTGGCCCGGACGATGACTGGCAGGGGCAGGTCATCGTCAAGAGCAGCCTCAACCATTGGGGAACGCCGGAACAGCAACTGAACCGGCGCGCGCGGCGCGCCGGCAGGCCGGAACCGTTTCCCGGCGTCGAACCTTTCGAAAGATACGAGATCCATGCCTCGCTGGCCGACGTTCCGGTCGAGGTGTTCGAGCGCCGGGACCTGATCGTCGAGAAATTCATTCCGGAGCCGGAGCCGGATGGTTTTGGCGCCCGGTTCTGGCTGTTCTGCGGCGAGCGCGAGCGCTGCACGCGCCATGTCTCGCCGCAGAGCCTCGTCAAGGGCGACGACACGATCCGCCGCGAGGCGGTTCCGGTGCCGGATGAGCTTCGCGCGCTAAGGCGCAAGCTCGGCTTCGACTATGGCAAGTTCGATTTCGTCATGCATGAGGGCAGGGCGGTGCTGCTCGATGCCAACAAGACGCCCGGACGTGCGCGCAACCTGTCGAGCTTCATCGCCGCCGGCAACGCCAATCTTGCCGACGGCTTCGAAGGGCTGATCCGCCAGGTCAGCTAGATGTTCATGCCGCCCGACACTTCGATGCGCTGGGCGTTGACCCAGCGATTGTCGTCCGACAGCAGCGAGGCGATCATCGGCCCGATGTCGTCGGCGACGCCCGCGCGGCCGAGCGCGGTGACGCTGGCCACCATGCGGTTGATCTCGGCATTGTCGCGCACATGGCCGCCGTTGAAGTCGGTGGCGATCGCGCCCGGCGCCACGGTGTTGGCGGTGATGCCGCGGGCGCCGAGCTCCTTGGCGAGATAGCGCGTGAACACCTCGATGCCGCCCTTCATCATCGCATAGGCCGAGGAGCCGGGAGCGGCGAAACGGGCGAGCCCGCTCGAGATGTTGATGATGCGGCCGCCATCATTGATCAGCGGCAGCAGCGCCTGGGTGAGGAAATAGACACCCTTGAGGTGGGTGTTCATCAGAATGTCGAACTCCTCTTCGGTCGTATCGGCGATCATCTTGCGCAGGCCGGTGCCGGCATTGTTGACGAGATAGTCGAAGCGGTCGCGCTGCCAGGTTTCCTGGAGCGTCTTCTTCAACGCCGCGACGAAAGCCGGAAAGGTGGCGACGGCGCCGGCGTCGAGCTCGAGCGCGGCGGCGCGACCGCCGGCGGCCTCGATCTCGGCGATCGCGGCCTTCGCCTCATCGGCGCGCGAGCGGTAGGTGATGACGACGTCGACACCCCTGCGGGCGAGGTGGAGCGCGGTGTTGCGGCCGAGGCCGCGGCTGCCGCCGGTGATGAGGGCGATGGGGCGAGTGGTCATGGCGAATCTCCTTATTGCGATGGAGATCCATATACTCGCCTCATCGGCCGATATAATCGGGCATGGATTGCCAACACTATTCAGTTTGTGCGAACAATCGATCATGGATCGGTTTGACGGCATGCGGCTCTTCACCCGCGTCGTGGAACGGCGCAGCTTCACCGCGGCCGCCGCCGACCTCGGCCTGCCGCGCTCCAGCGCCACCGCCGCGATCAAGCGACTGGAGGAGCGGCTCGGCGTGCAATTGCTCCGCCGCACGACGAGGCACGTCACGACGACGCTCGACGGCGAAGCCTATTACCAGCGCTGCATCGGCATCCTCGCCGACATCGAGGACGCCGAGGGCGGTTTCGGCGCGCATGAGGTGCGCGGGCGGCTCAGCGTGGACATCAACGGCCATTTGGCCCGCACCCTGGTCATCCCGGAATTGCCGGCCTTGCTTGAGCGCCATCCCGGGCTCAGCGTGCATATCGGCGAGGGCGACCGTTTCGTCGATCTGGTGCGCGAGGGTGTCGATTGCGTGGTGCGCGCCGGTACGCTGCCCGACAGCGACATGATCGCGCGGCGCATCGGCATGGCGCGCGAGGCGACTGTCGCCAGCGTCGCCTATGTCGAGCGCCATGGCTTGCCGCGCTCGCTGGACGAGCTTGCCGGACACATGATGATCGGCTTCGTCTCGTCGCGCACCGGGCAGGTGATGCCGCTGGAATTCACCGTCGACGGCAAGATCCGCGAGATCATGCTGCCGTCGCGCGTCACGGTCTCCAATTCCGACACCGCCGCCGCGCTGGTGCGCCAGGGTTTCGGCCTCTACCAGGCGCCGCGCCGCCGCTTCACCGTCGATCTGGATGCCGGCCGTCTGGTCGAGGTGCTGCGGGATAATCCGCCCACGCCGACGCCGATCTCGGTGCTCTATCCGCGCAGCCGCCAGCTCTCGCCAAGGGTGAGGGTTTTCGTCGACTGGCTGGCGGAGATTTTGGGGCCGAAGCTCGATCCCTGAGCCGTCACAGGAATTGCCGCAACTGCGTGTGGATGATCGACCGGTAATCCTCGATCGTGCGCCGGCCTTCTTCCTTGTCCTGCGTCAGCGCCAGCCGCACGACGCCGCCGGCAAGCTGGAAGATCAGGAACACGACGCGCCCGAACGCCTCGCGCTGCTCAAGCTTCAGCATCGGCGCGACATGGTCGCAGAGCATCTTTGCCTGATACCTCGTCTCGGCGATGTCGAGATGCTGCAGCGCCTTGTCGGCCTGGATGGCGTTCTGCAGGTCCTGGATGGCCGGATCAGCCGCGACGCGGGCATAATAGTCGTCGAGCATGCGGTCGGCCGCCGCCATCACGTCGCCCAGCCCGTGTATCCCGGCGATGATCGCGCCGAAGCGCGCCCGGCTTTCCTCCGAGAAACGCTCGTAGAGCATCGCCAGGATCGCCGACTTGCTCGGAAAGTAGTGATAGACGGTCGCGATCGGCCCGCCGGCCAGCGCGCCGACCTCCTTCATCGTCACCGCGTCGATGCCTTTTTCGCCGATCAGCCGCATGGTCGTGGCGAGGATCGCGTCGATGCGCTCGCGGCTGCGCTCCTGTTTCGGCCTGCGCCTCGGTTCCGTCGCCGTCCGTCTTGCTTGCGTCATGCGCCAAATCTCTCACGAGAGTGCGAATTCCCGGTTGACAAGAAACATGATCAAGTATCAGTTTCGTGAAAATGCTGACAACTTGTCAGTTTTTCAACCGGGCTGCAAGGGAGGCGCCTCGTGACTGTCACTGGTGCCGTGCAAGCGGAAGATGGCGATTGGCTCGTCGGCAGCCCGACGGGCCTGCAACTGGCCTCGGCGCTGTGGATCGGCTCGGTCGGCCTGCTCATCCTTGGATTGCAACCGGTGCTGCTCGGCGCGCTCTACACGGAGGGCCATGTCACCGGCGACGAGCTGGCGCTGGTCGCAACCGCCGAGATGATCGCGATCGGCATCGGATCGGCGATCGTGGCGATGCTGCTCCCTGCCCGGAACATGCGCTGGAAGAGCGCGGCGCTGCTCGTCCTGCTCGCGCTCGCCAATTTCTGGACCGCTTATGCCGGCACGCCCAACGCGCTGATCGGCGCGCGCACGCTCGCCGGCCTTGCCGAGGGCGGGCTTGTCGCCGTCGCCACCGAACTGATCGCCCGCTCGCGCCGGGCCGAGCGCATCGGCGGCTATTTCGTCACGCTGCAGACCTTGGCGCAATGCGCGCTGGCGCTGATCCTCGCGCTCTATGCCGTGCCAAGAGCAGGGTCGGCCGGCGGCTTCATCGCGCTCGGCATCGTCTGCCTGCTGTCGCTCATCGTCGCCTGGACCGTGCCGGACGACTATGCCGACCTGCCCAAGGTTGAGCAGTTCGCCAATGTGGCGACCTTGCCGGCGATCACCGCGCTCTTGTCGATCTTCTGCTATTTCATGTTCTTCGGCGCCGTCTGGGCTTTTCTCGAGCCCATCGGCGCGCAGTTCGGCATCGACGGCCGCACCGTCGGCCTGATGGTCTCGGCAAGCCTGGCCGCGCAGGTGATCGGCGCGATGACCGCGACCGTGTTCGAGGCGCGCATCGACTATCGTTTTGCCATCACCGTAATCGGGGTCATCGCGGCGATCAGCTCGGTGCTGCTTGCGTCCGGTCCGGGTGTTTCGGTGTTCTGGGCGGTGGCGCTGGTGATGGGCTTCATCCTGCTCTTCATCGTGCCTTACCAGATCCGCCTCGCCATCAACGCCGACGAGACACGCACGGCCGTGCTGCTGGTGCCGGCCGCGCAGCTCTTCGGCCTCGCCATCGGGCCGATCGCCGCCTCGCTTTTGATCGACGGCGCGAACTTCCGCCCGGTGCCCGAATTCGCCGCTGCAACCGCCTTGGCCAGCGTGCTGCTGCTCGGCGTCTTCGTTTTGGTCGCGCGGCGGCACGGTCGGGCCTGAACGGGAGGATCGAGATGGCAAACGCCTGGAGCAACTGGTCGGGCTTCGTCACGGCTTCTCCGAAATTGATCGCGACCCCAGCCGATGCCGGCGAGCTGGCCGAACTTGTGCGCTCGGCGCCTAGTCCGCTACGCGTCGTCGGCGCCGGCCATTCCTTCACGCCGCTGGTGCAGTCCGAGGGCACCATCGTCTCGCTGGAAAAGATCGAAGGGCTGGTCTCGCACGATGCCGCGAACAACCGGGCGCGGGTGAGGGCGGGGACGAGGCTGGGCGCCCTGATGCATATCCTGCGGGACATCGGCCAGGGCCTGCCGAACATGGGCGACATCGACAAGCAGGCCATTGGCGGCGCGCTCGGCACGGCGACACACGGCTCCGGCCCGACCCTCGGCGCCTATCACACGCAGCTCGAGGCGCTGCAGCTCGTTGACGGGCACGGCAGGCTGCGCGAGTTCAGCCGGTCGGGCGGCCTGGACATGATCCACGCCACCGGCGTCGCGCTGGGCAGCTTTGGCGTGCTGACCGAAGTGACAATGAACAACATTGCGACCTACCGGCTGCGTCGCCGCAAATGGGTGCTGCCTGTCGGCGACATGCTGCGCGATTTCGAAAAGATGATGGCCGCGCATCGTTCGGCCGAGTTCTACTACATCCCCTTCGCCGACCATGTGCAGTTCATCGCCAGCGATCTCAGCGACGCGGCGCCGACGACGCGGCCGACCGAAGACGACGAGGAAGGGCTGGCGCCCTTGCGCAAGCTGCGCACCGCGTTGCGCTGGCTGCCGTCCGTGCGCCGCGCGCTGATCAAGGGCGCCGTGAGGAAAGTTCCGTCCGAGGACTATGTGCAGGAGTGGTTCAACGTCTATGTCAGCGACCGTCGCACCAGATTCAACGAGATGGAGTATCATCTGCCTTTCGAGGAGGGCCCGAAGGCGCTGGCCGAGATCATCGCGCTGACGGAGAAGCACTTTCCGGAAGTCTATTTTCCCATGGAGGTGCGTTCGGTCGCGCCCGACGAATTCTGGCTTTCGCCCTTCTACAAGAGGCTGACCTGCTCGATCGCCATCCACCACGACGCGGCGAATGACCCGCTGCCTTTCATGCGCGCCGCGGAGCCGGTCTTCCGCAAATATGGCGGCAGGCCGCATTGGGGCAAGATGCACAGCCTGAAGGCGGCGGATTTCAAAAAACTCTATCCGCGCTGGGATGATGCACTTGCCGTGCGCCGCGACCTCGATCCGGAGAACCTTTTGGTGTCGCCATACATGGCCGGCCTGTTCGGCTTAGAGCGATGATCGCCTATTTCGCCGCTTTATCGGAGGCGCTGAGGGCAGCGGAAATCTTTCGGCCCTGCCTTGTGCTCGATCGCGACCGGCTGGACGGCAACATCGCGCTGGTGAAGGAGAGGCTGGCGCCAGGCCTTGCCGTGCGGCTGGTCGACAAGTCACTGCCTAGCATGCCGCTGCTTTCGTATATCGCCAGAGCGCTCGAAACCAACCGCTTCATGACTTTCCATCCGCCGGTGACGCAGGCCGTGCTGGATGCTTTTCCCGAGGGCGATCTTCTTTACGGCAAGCCGATGCCCGTCGGCGCCGCCAGGGCCGCGCTGACCAGGGGCGGCGCCGGCTGGTGGTCGCGTGTCTGCTGGCTGATCGACACGCCGGAACGGCTGGCCGAATATGGCGCGCTCGCTTCCGCGCTCGACACCGAACTGCGCTTCGCCTTCGAGGTCGATGTCGGCCTGCATCGCGGCGGCTTCGCCTCGCCCGAGGCGCTGAAGGCGCTCTCCATACCCGAGCGGCTGCGCTGCGAAGGCATCATGGCATACGAGGCGCACGCGCCGGAAATCCCAGGCCTCTTCGGCGGTGCCGCCAAGGCGTTGAACAAGGCATCGGTGCTGGCCGAGGAATTCGCCGATTGCCTCGGCGACGACCAGCGCCGCATCCTCAACATCGGCGGCTCGAAGACGGCGTTGCTGCATGGCGGCGGCATCGCCAACGAAGTGTCGATCGGCTC
>JAFKFE010000212.1 GCA_017308345.1 Alphaproteobacteria bacterium
GTGCGAGGTTCCCGCGAACCAGGATCGCCAGCACGCCGCCCACGACCGCAACAGCCAGCGCCGCAGTTCCGAGATAGAGCGCGGTCTTCGTGCTTCGGCGCTCGAGTTCCAGAGCCAGCATGAACATCGCAAGCAATCGGTAGCTGACGCCCACGGCGGCGAATGTGAGCCAGCCGCCGAGCCCTGCGATCACGTGAACAGGCAGGCCGGTCGCGGTCAGAGCGACGAACGGCTCATAGGCCGTCAATCCGCCGAGCACCAGCGCGAAGATGATCCCCAATGTCGCTGTCGCCGCGACACTCGCGAGGCCAACGGTGACGAACAGCGCCGACAAGGGTCGCGTCTGCGCGGCCCAGAGCGTGCGCGCGAGGTTCCACAAGACGAGTGCGAAACCTGAACCCAGCAGCGCGCCGGCAAACGCGAAGAAGGGTGGCTGAAGACTAACTCGGCCTGCAAGCTGCAGAAAACCGAGGACCAATGCTGCGAGGCCTGCGACAAGCGAGGCGAGCGCCGACAGCGGCAGCATGTCGTTGTGGAGCGGCTGCGCAACGAGAACGGGGACGAACTGGAACAGCGCGCCGCACATCAGAAGGCTGAGCCAGCCGATCGCCACAAGATGGACGAGGATCAGCGTTTCAGGCGCCTGCAGTTCGGCACGGGGGAAGCCGTACCCGAGCGTCATCAGGGCTTCCGCCGCGATAAGGAAAAGGAGTGCCGCGGCAAAATAGGACATCGTCCATCTGGAGAGCGAAACACCAATCATAGTCACCTCTTTCCGGAGCCTGGCGCCAGCATATTGAGCCGATGCCAGGCTCCAGCGCCGAACTCATGCGGCCTTTGCGAGCTTGCCGATCTCGACCCGCCACACCGCTGGTCCGCGTTCGAGATACGTCCAGGAAAACTGCTTCGGATATTCCGCTTCGAGCTGATAGTAGAGCGGCTTCGGATCGTGATCGTTGACGAGGACGAATGAGCCGCCAGGTGCCAGCTGGTTGACCAGCTGGAAGATCTTTGCGTGCCGCTGAGCGGGCACGAGGGTGCGCACGTCGACCACGTTGGGGTTCGATGCTGCGGTGGGGTTCGTCATGAAAAGCTCCTTGGTCGCTGGATCGGTCTGAGCGGCCTGACGATGGCGACCTCTTTCGTCGACCGTTTCGAGGTGAGGCCGGCACCGATATTCTGGCCTTTGCAGTAGGTCCCGGCGGCTGGTGGAAACGTCTTGCGCATTGCCATCGCGTTCCAGTGACCGGGGCGTGTTGCAATGTTCCGCCAAAAACATACATTGTCAATATATCTTTTTACTATGTTCGACGCCCATCGCCGACGTCTCAGCGCGCGAGCTGACGTTGCGTGGCCGATATCACGCCGCCGCCTACCTTCTTGACGGATTAAGATATATTTTGTATGCATCTTTTAGGATGCCGGAGCGACGGGAAGGAAAACGCGATGCTGCTTCAGCCAGGCGAACCTGCGGCCGCGCTGGCACGTGCTTTCGAAGCCGACAGCTCGCCGCACATGACGGATCGCGACGACATCCATGCATTCGACCGCCGGATAAAGAGTCCCGACAAGCGGGAGAGTGTCTCGGCGCATGCGGTTGCAGTAATAGTGGGCCATAAGACGGAGGGCGCAAGTTGCCGTGCCACTACGTCAGCCGTGGACCATCCGCCTGAATTCGATTTGGACGACCTTGTGGAATGGTTGGTCGCGGCTTTCCGCGGGCACCCGCACGTCTGCAACGCAATGACCCATATCAGCGGCGCGCGCTGGGAGCGGATCGCCCAGGCTCTCCAGGCCATCCTCGGTCCGGCCGCCATGCGGGACGATCTTTCGCCGCTCGCTCAAAACATTGTCGAACTGATGTGGGCCGAGCGTGGTGTCACCGGTCGGATCCTCAAGCCCTATCTGCACGAACAGTTTGCCAGGATTCTGCCGGGGCCTGTTGCCGATCACCTGTTGAACCACATCGCTGGCCTCTGTGGAGCGCCACAAGCCGACACTGCGCACCAGTCGCCTGGCGCCATCGAACGCAGCGCCCATGCACTCGCATTGCTGGGACGCAAGTGATGGAAACGACGAGCCTGATCAGGGCCGAGCGCGTGATCGACGTGCGCGAGATCAGCCCTCGCCTCCGACATACGGTGATTTTCCAGCTGTTCGAGCACCTCGACGACACGCGTTCGCTTCAGGTCATCGCCGACCATGATCCGCGACCGCTACGCCTTCAGCTTGAAGCGATGCACGGCGAGCGCTGCCTGTGGACCTATCTCGAACAAGGTCCCGACGTCTGGCGGGTCCGGCTGCACCACCTACGCTGCTGTATTCGCACATCTTGCCGCGCGGTTTGATCGCCGATTCCGGGCTTAGGCTCCGTCGGTTAGCGCGCTCGAGCCAATCAGCGATGAGGCGCGCCCCAGAGGCACCGGCGGATGGCTTGCATCACGAGAAGGCCTCATCGCCGTCGAGGACTCCTTCATGAAGCCGGCTTGCCCTCGTTGGACAACGACTAAAGATTCATCTATAATTCATTATATTGTGGCAACGCGACATTTGCCGGGTCACCAGCCTGCTCGCGGCAGGCTCCGAACATCATAGCCGTCGCGCCGTCAGGAAGCGGAACGCGGCGATAACGGATCATAGAATGCGGCTGACGACCTTCTCGGACTACGCTCTGCGGGTGTTGATGTATGCCGCCACGGCGGGCGACCGTCTCATCACGATCGAAGAGACAGCGAACACCTACAACATCTCGCGCGGGCATCTGATGAAGGTGGTCAATATCCTGACGCGTACGGGATATCTCAAGGGCGTGCGCGGACGTTCCGGCGGATTCACGCTGGCGGAGCCGCCCTCGGCCATCAATCTCGGCGCCGTCGTGCGCGCGACCGAGCCGGACTTTGCCCTGGTCGAATGCTTTGCCACCGGCAATCAGTGCATCATCACCAAGCGCTGCCAGCTGCCGGGGGTGCTGAACGAGGCGCTCAACGCCTTCATCCACACACTCGACCGCTACACGCTGGCCGACATTCTGCTCACAAGACGCGACTTCCTCCCCCCAAACGGGCCAATCAAGGAGACACGCGGTCCCCGTTTCACGGCGGCGGGAATGAAGCGATAGCTGCGGCTTGTTGCCTCGCTTTCAGTCAGTCCAGCGGACGATCTTTCTCGTCGAGAAGAATCCGTTCGGCCGCACCATCCAAGTCCTCGTACTGGCCGCTCTTCAACGACCAAAGGAACGCAGCTAAGCCGATGGCGCCGAGCGCCAGCGAAATCGGTATAAGATCGCCGAGGCCACCCATCACTCAACTGCCCGTGTGGCAAGCGCGATGGTCTCGCAATCACTAGCAAATCCTCTGGGAGTGCAACAGCTCATCACGGCTCTCCACCCACATCGACACGAAGCTCCTCGCGCTCTGCATGGGCCTTCCGCCGCATCGCCGAATAGGCATGCCATGTCGCATGGCCGAGCACCGGAAAGGCGATGATCAGCCCGATCATGCCGGTCGCCATGCTTAGCACGGACAGGCCGGTCACGGCGGCGCCCCAGGTCAGCATCACCGGCCGGTTGTTCCACACAAGCGCCATGCTCCGCCCCATCGCGGTTAACGCATCGGTGCGTTCGGCCAGAAGCATCGGAATCCCGAAAACGCTGATCGCGAAGGAAAATGCAGCGAACAGACCGCCAACCAGACTGCCGACGGCGATAAGCGCCCAGCCCCTCGGAGTGCCGATGAGTATCCCGACGATCTCATTCAGACCGGGAAAGGGCTGAAGTCCGAAAAAGATCGCATAGAGCAGGACCGCCGCCCGCATCCAGAGGACCGCCAACATGCTCAAAAGGACGCCCACAAACAGGATCTGCCCGCCGGATCGGGCCGTCACGAACATCATGCCAGCAAGCGTGACGGGCAAGCGTTCCGCGAGTCGCCGACTCTTCTCATAGAGACCGGCTGCAATGAGCGGACCCACCACGAGGAAGCCCGATAGCGCCGGGAAGAGGATGTAGTCGTAACCGAAACGAAACAGGCCGCCCACAACAAGGATCGAGATCGCAAAGACGAGCACGCCATAGGCCAAGCTGAGGCCAGGCCGCGTGGCGAAATCCCTCCAGCCGGCCTTTAGCCAGGAGAATGCGGCTGCGGGTCGCGTATCGCGGCGCCAGTCGGTGCTCGTGGCGCCAATGGGCGGAACGACGGGGGGAAGCCTGTCGATATCGTGCGTCGCTTCCATTGGTCATCACTTCCTTTCAGCAGGACGATTGCGCCGCGCGGAATTGGCCGTTCTTTCCTGGGGTCTTCAGATGCGGCACGCAATCGGGTTGCGAGACAAACGAGGTCCGCACGAGATGCACGTTGGCAGCCGCAAATATCCCGAGTCCGACGACAACGGCGAAGCCGACCAGCAGGCGTCTTTGCATGGGCAGGGTCATGGCGCGCCCTGCTTGAGATCGAGAACGTACAAAGTGAGGATTTTTCGGTCAGTCTCTGTCAGGCGCTTTTCCCAGGTTGGCATGTGGCCCTGCCGGCCGTCCCAGACCGTGCGATAGATCGATTCCTCGTCCCCGCCATAAAGCCAAAAACTGTCGGTCAAATCTGGAGCGCCGGTGTCCTTGCTGCCCTTGGCGTCCTCGCCGTGACAGGCGCTGCAATTGGTCGCGAAGACCTTCTGTCCCGCCACGACTTTTTGTGCATCCGGACCGCTTGCGATTTCCGGATGGGAAAGCGAACGCACGTACGCGACTACATTGAGGATCGCCTCGCGGTCCAGCATCTGGTCCCGCCCCCAGGCTGGCATCTGCGAGGAACGGCTGTCGGGATGGTCCGAATTGACGCCGACCCGGATGGTCTCGAAAACCGCCTCGGGCGCCCCGCCCCACAGCCAGGCGTTGTCGACGAGGTCAGGAAAGCCAGGACCACCGGTGGCGTTTTTGCCATGACAGACAGCACAGTCACTGCCGAACAGCGCGTGCCCGGTCGCACGCACGTATTTCATGAGTTCCTTGTCCGCCTGGATGGCGGCGAAATCCTCCCTCTCGAGGCGGGTCGTCCAGGCTGAACGCTGGGCGGCCGCATCACGCAGGCTCGCTGCCACGTCCCGGTGCACATCGGCGCCAAGCAGACCCTTGGAGTAGGTCCTACCCAATGGCCAAGCCGGCATCAGCACCCAATAGATGACGGCAAAAAGAAATGTCGCCACCAGGAACAGCCAGACGGGCTTGGGCACCCGCGTGTTGAGCTCCTTGATATCGTTCCATTCGTGTCCTGTGGTGGCGTGGCCGGTGTAGGAGTCGCGTTCGTTCACACGCATGGCCCGTTCTCGTCATCCATGATGCTGTTGGCGGCGTGATCGAACCGCTTCCCGTTTCCCGGCCAGAACGTGTAGGCGAGCACACCGATCGCCATCGCGATCAAGTAGAAGAGCCCCCACGACTTCGCGAAGGCGACGAGGGTTTCGTGGTCGAGTCCGGTCATTGTGTCGCCTCCGTTTCCTGATCCGGCCTATAGGCGGCATCGGTCAGACGTCCGAGGATCTGAAGATAGGCGACGAGGGCATCCATTTCGGTAACGACACCGGGATCGGCGTCGAAGGCTCGAATGTCAGTTGCTCCGCCATAGCGCGCCTTGACGCCTTGGGCTTGCGTGCTATCGGGCGTTGCCTGGCCATAGGCGTCGCTCGCAGCATTTTTGATCATCTCGTCCGTATAGGGCACGCCAAGTTCCTTGAGCGCCGCAAGATGCTCGGGCAGATCATCCATTCGGAGTTCCGTCTGCTTGAGGAAACGATAGGCCGGCATCACCGACTCCGGCACCACGTCGCGCGGGTTGTTGAGGTGCATGGAGTGCCATTCGTCCGAATACTTGCCGCCGACGCGCGCGAGATCCGGACCGGTCCGCTTCGAGCCCCACAGCATGGGATGGTCGTATTGCGACTCGACGGCCAGCGAATAAGGGCCGTAACGCTCTACCTCGTCGCGCAGCGTGCGGATCATTTGCGAGTGACAGGCATAGCAGCCTTCACGGATGTAAATATTGCGTCCCGCAAGCTCGAGCGGCGTGTAGACGCGCATGTCGGGCGCCTTTTCCACGGTCTCGTCAATGGTGAAAAGCGGGGCGATCTCGACCGTGCCTCCGATGCTGGCCACGACGATGATGGCGAGCATCAGGCCGATCGTGTAGCGCTCAAGTTTATAGTGGGTCTGGAACATGGCGGTTCACTCCCCGGCCTGCAGCGCACCATGGGACGCCGGCACGGCAGCCGGCTGAGCCCCCACTGCCTCTTGCGCGGTGGCCGGCGCAGTGCGGATCGTCATCAATATGTTGTAAAGCCCAACAGCCGCCCCTGCGAGGAACAGCAAGCCTCCCACCGCCCGGGCGATGTAGTAGGGATGCATAGCGACGACGGAGTCGACGAAGGAATAGGCGAGCGTGCCGCTCTCGTTATAGGTGCGCCACATCAGGCCCTGGATGATGCCCGAGTTCCACATCGCGAACACGTAGACGAGCGCTCCAGCGAGCGCGAGCCAGAAATGGAGCTCGACCAACCTCGGCGAGTACATCTGTGTGCGCTTCCAGAGCTGCGGCACCAGGTAGTAGATCGCGCCAAAGGTGATCATTGAATTCCAGCCGAGGGTGCCGGCATGGACATGCGCTATCGTCCAATCCGTGTAATGCGACAGCGAATTGACTGGCCGCATGGCGAGGAAGGATCCCTCGAACGTCGCAAGGCCGTAGAAGACGGCTGCTATCGTCATGAAGCGCAGCGTCGCGTCATCGCGAACCTTGTGCCATGCGCCGTTGAGCGTAAGCAGCGCATTCGCCGCCGCGATGCAGGAGGGCACCAGGAGCATGGCGGAGAAGCTCATGCCGAGCGTCTGCACCCATTGTGGAAGGGCAGTGTAGTGAAGATGGTGCGAGCCGACCCACATATAGAAGAATGTGATGCCCCAGAAGCCGACGATCGACATGCGGTAGGAGAAGATCGGGCGGCCGGCGCGCTTCGGCAGGTAGTAATACATCATGCCGAGAAAGCCGGCGGTGAGGAAAAAGGCGACGGCGTTGTGGCCGTACCACCACTGCACCATCGCGTCCTGGACACCGGAGAAGAGTGAATAGCTCTTGGCGCTGGCGAAGGAGATCGTAAGCGCGAGGTTGTTGACGATGTGGAGCGCCGCCACAACCAGCATGAAGGCCATGTAGTACCAGTTGGCAACGAAGATGTGCGGCTCGCGCCGGCGCGCACGGGTGCGCAGATAGAGCACCAGATAGGTGACCCAGACGATCACCAGCCATATGTCGGCGTACCACGCGGGCTCGGCATACTCCTTCGACTGCGTAATGCCCATCAGGTAACCGGTGACGGCGAGCAGACAGAAGAGATTGTAGCCGATCAGCACGAACCACGGGCTGAACTGATCCGGCAGCCGCGTGCGGGAGGTTCGCTGCACGACGTGGAATGAGGTCGCGATCAGCCCATTGCCGCCGAAGCCGAAGATGACGCCGGTCGTATGGACTGGCCGCAGCCGTCCGAAACTGGCCCAGGCGGCGTCGAAGGTCATGTCCGGATAGGCCAGAAGCCAAGCCACCCAGTCGCCGACGAACATGGCGAGGACGGCCCAAATCATTGCCAGAACGA
>JAFKFE010000213.1 GCA_017308345.1 Alphaproteobacteria bacterium
AAAATCAGCGTTGAATCTGATTTGCCCCAGCCTGGGAATCTGGAGGCTTCTGTGAGGTCCGCAGGCACGACGGAGCGACCGGCTGGTTGTCGGACCTCATTGCAAGCCGGATTGAACGGAGCCGCGGGCAGGACTGGCGCTATGGGGATTGTAGCCGGCAGGAGCGGTCGGGATCGTCTTCGCCGGGCAGATGAAGGGCGTTCGCGGTTCGAGCACAGGGATGGACGGCATGGCGGAAGGCAAAAGCGTGATGGCGTGAACCGCCAGACAGGCAACAGTGGCCTCTATCGCCGGGCTGGCTGCTTGCGGCTTTGTGCGGTGGGACAAAGGTCTGGGCGCCGGCGCGCATGGCGACGGGTGCCGAACAAGATGATGTGGACGCACCCGGCGTGATCATGAGGTGTCATTCCAGAAGGGGTTCGGCGGCGCCTGGCCGCATCGCCAGGTGGTGAGCGTGACCATCGCCCCTCCGCAGCATAAGCAGCGATGCGTCAACGCCAGGCGCTCGGCGGCGACAGCGGCGCTTTCGGCACTCGGTTCGCGATTGCTCTGCTGGCTGGCCAGCAGCCGGCGGCACAGGCCGAGCTTGGCGGCGCGATGACCGTTGGCGAGGAAGCCGTAATGACGGATGCGATGGAATCCGTCGGGCAGCGTGTGCAGGAGGAAGCGACGGATGAACTCGTGGGCGTCGAGCGTCATGACCTTCGTCCTGCCGCCATGGCGATAGTCCCGCCAGCGGAACGCGACGCGATCGCCATCCATGCCGATCAGCCGGGAGTTGGCGATGGCGACGCGATGGGTGTAGCGGCCGAGATAGGCCAGCACCTGTTCCGGCCCGCCGAAGGGCGGCTTGGCGTAGACGACCCATTCGAGGCGCCGGACTTCGGCGAGCATGCGGGTGAAGGCATTGGGCTTTGCCAGGCGGGCGAGATCGCCGAAGAAGCCCAGCCGGCTCGCATCATAGGCCACTCGCAGTTCCTCCAGAAAGCGGCGTCGAAACAGGCGCGACAGCACGCGCACGGGCAAAAAGAAGCCCGGCCTGCACGAGATCCAGCGTGTGCCGTCGGGCGAGACGCCACCGCCCGGCACGATGCAATGCAGGTGGGGATGGTAGGTGAGCAAAGCCCAGCAATTGGAGATGACGGTCGCAGAACCTACAACCTGTGAATGTATACAGGTTGATCCGGTTGTCAGGTGAAGTCCGATGGCTTGGACATTGCGAGCCGAATGGCTGCCTGGATGTTTGTCCGCACACCGAGCTTCTTCTTGGCGTTGTCGAGATGGAAGGACGCGGTGCGCTCACTGATCCCCAGGATCTGGCCAATGTCCCAGGCCGACTTGCCGCGGGCGGCCCATTGCAGGCACTGAATTTCCCGACGGGACAGAACAACTCCGTCCACCATTCGGTCAGTCGTTAGCCGACGGCGCGCCTGAAAGTGGAAGAAGATGGCTATCAGCTGCAGCGCACGCTCGTATCGATCAATGAACCGGAAGAACAGTGGCTGCCTTTCATCTGAGGCGAAAGTAAGCGCGGCAAACAGACCGCGGCGGTCATGGATCGGGATTGTAAAGCCGCTGCGAAGGCCGAATTGGTTCGCCTCATCCATCAGTTGTCGCTGTGGCGTCGACAAATCGAGATCGCCGCCATCAGCATCCCAGCGGAATGTCTCCTGGCGACGACGGGCCTGGCCGATCACCGGATCCACATCTTCATAGCGGCTGTGGAGATAGTGAGACGTCCAAGGCTCAGGATAGGTGGAGATTAGCTCCGTCGCGCGGCTCCGCTGCAGCGAGGGGAAAAGGTATGCAAATAGAGGGAGATCGAGCGAAGAAGCCGCCTCGGCCAAGGCATTGTGAAGATCCACAGTGTCCACACTACCGGTAAGCTGCTCAGCAAACCTATGGAAGATGTCAAACATACTGCAGCACGGCGACCAGTTGCGGCATCTCGGTCAGCTACTCGCAGGGATGACGTAGAACCGAACACCGCGCTCCCAGCAATCATCAGCACGAAGACGCGGGGGAGCGTCGGTTGCGGTCGAACTAAGTGCCGGTGGGTCACCTGGGAGGTTTGAGACCCACCGGCGTCCTGGCGCGCCGCCGTGCGGCCAGGATAGCGGATCGGCATCGGAATGACGTTTTGCCAAGGCACGCACGCTGTCCCTCGGTGACCGAAGGGAGTCAGGAATTGACGGTCTGCCGTTTTTGCCCATCGTCATAAAGTCGGTCGTTCCACCATTCAGCTTGTCTCGATCGAAGAGCGGTATTCGCCTTGATGCGAAACGAAGCCAACTGAGACCGGTCAACAAACGGGTTCAGGAGCGCCTTGCAACGACAACAGAGCGTTTTTCCGGCGCCCGAGGACAACCGCCATGCCGATGATGACCACGACACATGTCACACCAAGCAGCATGACAGAGACGGCCGCAGACTCGGGACTTGTGTTGAAACGAATGCCTTCCCAAAGCTTTCTCGGCAGTGTCTTCACCGACAGATCGCTGAGGAAGATCGAAGCAACCGATTCATCGAATGAGAGAAGCATCGCAAGCAGAGCGCCGATGGCCAAGCCCGGAAGCAGCAATGGGAAGATGACCGTTCGAAAAATACGCGAAGGACTTGCCCCAAGGCTTGCAGCGGCGAGCGACAGCCAAGGGTCGATGGAGCTGTATGTCGCCGATGCAACAAGATAGACCACCGGGAAGATCAGAACCGTATGAGCTATGATGATGCCGATCTCGGTATCTACCAGTCCGATGTGCGCGAAGGTCAGATAGGCACCCAGTGCGAAGACAACGCTTGGTACGGTCAAGGGCGATAACACAATGGCTTCCAGAGCGCCCTGAAATCGGAAATGACGACCAAAGCCGAGCACCGTTAGAGTGGCCAGGACGAGGGTCGCAACGCAGGTGGCAGCTCCGATGCGAAGGCTGGTGAGTGCCGCCGCAATCCATTCCGGGCTGCCGAGGATCGCTTTGAACCATCGCATCGAGTAGCCGGGAGGCGGAAAGATCAACACGTCGGCCGCACTGAACGATACCGGAATGAGCACGACCAGCGGAATGAGAATGAAGACGGATACAACGCAAAGATAGGCCGGTTCGACGAGCCGCGCGCCGAAGTGCCAGATCGCGGGAATTTGGAGCCGCGACGTTGGCAGAGCTACCGGCTGGCGAAGCAATGCCTTGTCCACGTTCCGTGCCTGCTGTTGCGGCAAGGTCGGCGGCAACGAACCCGGACGCTGCCAACGCGAGAAGTATCGCGCCACCGTGGAGAACGCCATGACGACAATCGTCGCCGTCACGGCAAGCGTAATGCCGAGTGCGGCGGCGAAAGCCCAGTCGGCCCCGGTCTCGATTTCCGATTGGATCACTTGTCCAAGCATTTGCTGGCGCTGATTGCCGAGGAAGGCAGGCGCGATAAAGCTCGCCATGGTGAAGAGGAAGATGATGGTGACACCGGATTGAATGCCTCGGATTGCAATCGGAACAACTATCCCTAGCCAGGCGCGTAGCGGGCTAGCCCCGAGGGTATGAGCAGCCAGGAGAATGCGCCCGTCGATGCGCCGAAGGACAGTGACGAGAGCAAAGACCATCATCGGAATGGAAGAGTGCACGAGGGCTAGAACGACCGCCGGCTCGCTGAAAAGAAGGGGGAGCGGCTCCGAAATCACCCCGAGGCTGAGAAGCGTCCCGTTGACAAGGCCACGCTGTCCGAGGATCGCCAACCAGGCGAAGGTCCGCACCAGCACACTGGTCAAGAAGGGAACCAGCACCAATAGCCCAAGAAGCAGGCCTTTCACACCGGACGCCCGGCTCAAGAGCCACGCCAAAGGAAACGAGACGATGAGCGTTATCGTGGTCGCTTCCAGACTGATGCGAACCGTCGTCCAGATGACCGTTCGGTACACCGGACTTCCGAAAATCCGCAGGAAGCGCTCGACGGCACTACCGCCGAACGCTTCCGGCACGATGGCAAGCAACGGCAGAGCGAAAGCGAGGAGGAGCAGCAGGAATGCTGGAGCCAGCAGGGAAAGCCGCCCCCAATCTATGATACCACTCCGCCTCATCTTCGTTTGCTCCCGTCTACGTTCTGCTACTGCATGATGTACGTGGACCAGCGGGTCTTCACAGACTCGCGGTTCTCGTTCCACCATTTCGAATCGAGAACTGCACCAAGCTTCGCGTTGTCTGGATAGCTCGGCAGATCCTTGGCAACGGCAGGGTCGAGGAGCTTCAGCGCATCGACATTGGTCGGGCCGTAGGGGATTTGCCGGGTAAGTTCCGCCTGCTGCTCGGGCTGGACGGCGAAGTTGATGAACTTCATCGCCTCCGCTGCATGCGGAGCGCCTTTCATCACCACCCACCATTCGGTATCGGAGACGGAAGCGTCCCAACCATAAGCCCATTTGGCGCCAGCCTTTATGGCGTCATTGACCCGGCCGTTGGGGATGTAGGCCAAGTCTACCTCTCCCTGCTGGATAAGCGCCTGGGTATCCGCGGCGCCCTTGTAGGCGACGATCTGGTCCTTGATCCGCCCGTAAACCTTGAGGGCGCGGTCCACATCCAGCGGATAAAGTTCGGCCGGCTTTACACCGTCAGCCAGCAGCGCGAATTCAAGCGTGTATTCCGGTTCCAGCGGAACCGCGCGACGGGCCTTCACCGCCGGGTCGAAGAATTGAGCCGGGGTAAGTCCGCTCGGAAACTTGTCTTTGCTCCACGCGAGATTCATGCCGAACTTGATATATCCGACACCGTATTTCGTGCGGAGCTCCGCCGGAATGCCGTCGGCCTTGATGACCGAATAGTCGAGCGGCTGAAGAAGCTCGTCCTTCACCTCGTTCGCATGAGCCGAGCTTTCTGCCGAGACGACATCCCAGGTGACGTTGCCGCTCTCGACCATAGCCTTTACCTTGGCATAGCCTGAACCGGTGGTGCCGGTAACTTTGGCGCCCGTGGCTTTGGCGTAGGTGTCGAAGAAGGCCTTTTTCTGTGCGTCCTGGAACGACCCGCCGTAGGAGGTGACCACGACCTCCGCCGGATCGGCGGCAGGTGCCGATTTCGCAAAGAAGGTTATACTGGCCGCCGCCAGCAGGGCAGCAGACACACCCATATACAGTCTGTTTTTTGTCATGATTTTACTCCCCTTAAATCCGCTTCAGGGTGATCCTTCAGCCGGAAGAACAGCGACGGATGCCGGCGCCCATCGCGCGATGACAGGCTTGCCGGGAGCCAGGTGTCCCGCCGCATCATCGCCACGCATGATGCTGGCGAGCAGGGATTGCCCGTCGGAAAGTTCGAGCGCCACGCGCCAGCCGGCGCCGAGGTAGGTGACATCGCGGATCGTCGCGGGAACGCCACAGGCGCTGTCTGATACGACCTCGGGTCCGAGGCGGACGGAGACGTTCTCCGGCCTCACCACAATATCGAAAGGCGCCGTCGCGGTAGACGGCAATGGCTGGCGCACGCCGGCGATCTCGTATCCATGGCCGCCATCCGTCGCGGTGACGCGCAGAATCGAGCACTCGCCGAGGAAACGTGCGACGAAGTGATTGGAGGGCGCGGCGTAGATGGTTTCCGGATCGGCGACCTGGAGAAGCCGCCCCCCGGCCATGATCCCGATCCGGTTCGCCATGGCCATGGCTTCCGACTGGTCGTGCGTTACGTAGATGACCGTGATTCCGAGCTCACCCTGAATGCGTTTCAATTCTTGCTGCATCTGGTCGCGGAGCCTTCGATCGAGGGCGCCAAGCGGTTCGTCCATGAGCAGGAGGTCGGGGCCGAAGACGAGAGCGCGGGCAAGTGCCACGCGTTGCTGCTGCCCACCGGACAACTGCGAAGGATATGAAGACCAGCGATCGGCAAGATTGACGAGACCGAGCGCGGCATTCACTCGCGCCTCGCGCTCGGCACGCGCGATGCCACGCATCCTCAGCGGGTAGGCAACGTTTTCGGCAGCCGACATGTGCGGGAAAAGCGCATAGTTTTGGAAGACCACCCCGATCCGACGCCGATGCGGAGGCACATCCGAGACGGACGTGCCCGACATCAGCACCCGGCCTTCGGTCGGCGTGTCGAACCCCGCCAGGAGCATTAGGAGCGTCGTCTTGCCCGAACCGCTCGAGCCGAGCAGCGCGAAGAACTCCCCCGACGCGATGTCGAGGGTAACGTCGCTCACTGCGGACACGCTACCATAGCGTCGGGTGACACCTTGAAAGGAAACGGCGGGGAGAGGCCGACCTATCATTCCACGGCCCTTCCCAGGTCAAGCGGCGTGAGCGGCTCGTATCCGGTTTCGGTAACGAGGATCGTGTCGCCAAAGCGGGCGCCGCCGACGCCGTCGACATATACGCCGGGCTCGATGCCAAGAAGCATGCCCGCCTCAAGCACAGTCGGGTCGTTGGCCTTGATCTCGGGAAACTCGGGGTCGGAGAGGCCGATTCCGCGACCAGTGCGATGCTGCATGGCGCGGTCCCAGCCGTGGCGTCCGATCACCGCGACGGCGGAAGCATGTACTTCGCCGGTGGTCACGCCAGCGCGCACCTTTGCCAATGCCGCTTCCTGGGCCTCGCGTGCGACGTCCACGATCTTGCGAACATCTGCCGGCAGGTTCGTCGGCCCCACCTTGAGCGGTCGGTCGAAACAGATGCCGTGCCCAAAGAATGGCCGGCCGCAATAGCAGAGCTGCAAGAGTTCACCTTCCCGCATTGGTCGACCGGCGGCCACCGCATGGGCGCGCCCTGAGCGAACGCTGCCGCTACCCATGACGTGAATTCCCTGGAGAAGCGGCGAATGGTCCTCATCGCCATTCCACCATTCCGCTGCACGTCGCATCGCGGCCGTGCGGGAAGCAAGCGCCACTTCCCATTCGGGAACACCGGGGGCTACAGCGACGCAGCTTGCCTTGAACTGGTGGGCAGCGATGTCGGCGCAGCGCCGGACGACATCGATCGTTGCAGCATCCTTGCGGCGACGTACCTCGCGAAGCATGGCCGTAACGTCCCGGACACGTTCGGTGCCAAGGGCATCCCTGACCAGATCGATATTGCGGGCCGAGGTGGCATCGAAGTCGACGCCTATCGTGCGTGCTTCCGGAGCTACTTTTCCGATATGTTCCGCGAGCGCGGCTGAGAACGACATGGGCGGGTTGGCCGGTTCTTCCCATTCGACCCATTCGACAGCCACCGGCACGCTGCATTGCGCCCTTATCTCCGGCGCTTCGATGCGGGGCGAGACAAAAGCTGCCGCGCCGTCTTTCGGCAGCACGAACCAGACAGGCCTGACCGTTGCGATGCCATCCAGTCCGGCAAAGAAACGATGATTATCGAAGCTCGACAACGCAAGGATGTCGATCCCGTGCTGCTTCATCGCAGTTTGGGCTCGTTCGACGCGATTGCGGTAATCCGCCTCGGAAGGAAAAGTGAGCCTGGAATTCGAAAGGTTTTCGTTCATTGTGCTCTCATGATGGTATTTCGCGGGTGATAGGCCGCGCGTGGCCGAAGGCGCCGCGCGTCCCGCATATGAGTGCGGAGTACTGCGCCGCGTCGCTGGCCGCTTCGGCAAGCGACACGCCGGTCAACACGCGGTAGGCGAGGCGACTTACAAATGCATCGCCCGCGCCGAGCGTGTCGAC
>JAFKFE010001259.1 GCA_017308345.1 Alphaproteobacteria bacterium
CCGCAGAAGCTTGCCGACGCCTTCGCCCGCGCCGAGAACGCGCCATTCCTGCTTGCCAGCCTGCCTTCGGCGAGCCGCTTCGGCGGCGCGCAGCCGGACGCCCCGGCCGAAGCCCGCTTCGGTTCGCAGCCGGCAGAAATCGCCGGCGCTTCCGAACTGGCCCTGGCGCTCGCCAACATCGCGCCGGAGGATGCGGCGGACGTTCCGACCGCCGTCGCGCTTGAAAACAGCGACGCCGCCGGCAATCCGGACAATGGCCAGGGCGGCGAGTACCAGGTCGCATCGCTGCCGCCGCAGGACGATCTGCCCGACACCATCGCCGTGCCCGGCCTTCGTCCGCGCACCACCCTCGAACGCGCCACAGAGGCGCCAGAGCAGAATGCGGAGAAGCCGCAGAAGCCCGAGGCCGCGAAACCGCAGGCCGCCAGGACCAAGCCGCAGCCGGCCGCGCCCGACATCGCGCAAAGCGCGCCGTCGGCGGTCTCGCCGAGAAGCGGCGACCAATCCCTGCCGGGCGTGCCGAATTCGAAGCCGATGGTGGCGGATTCCAAGCCCGGCAAGCGCAAGGCGCAGGCGTCGGAAATGCTCGCCTATGCCAAGCCGGACACACCCGAGCGCGGCGGGCTCGGCAACGCCTTCCGCAACCTGTTCAACGGCCCCTCGATGGGCAATGGCGTCGCCATCTACGATATTTCGGCGAGGACCGTTTACATGCCCGACGGCTCCAGGCTCGAGGCGCATTCGGGACTGGGCTCGATGGTCGACCAGCCGCGCTTCGTCAACCGCAAGAATGTCGGCCCGACACCGCCGGACACCTACAATCTGTCGATGCGCGAATCGCGCTTTCACGGCGTCGAAGCCATCAGGCTCACGCCGACCAGCGGCAACAACAAATATGGCCGCGACGGCTTGCTCGCCCACACTTACATGCTGCGCGGCGGCCGCGCGGAATCCAATGGCTGCGTCGTGTTCAAGGACTATCACCGCTTCCTTGCCGCCTACAAAAGCGGCAAGATCAAGCGCCTTGTCGTCGTCCCGCGCCTGACAAGGTCCCCAACCCAGGTCGCCCA
>JAFKFE010000214.1 GCA_017308345.1 Alphaproteobacteria bacterium
CCGCCTTGCCCGGCGCCGATGCGCCGGAGGAAGCCTTTCTGGCGCTGATGCGCGATGTGACGCATGTCGTTCACTGCGCGGCGCTCAACAATGATCGCGGCGCCGGCGAGGCCGACTTGCGGGCCGTCAATGCGACGCTGACCGGACGGCTCGCCAAGGCAGCCGCCGCGCGCGCCGAAGGGCGCTTCATCTATCTCTCCTCGATCCGGGCCGTCGTGGGGCCAGGTTTCAGCGGCACCATCGACGAGGCCACGCCCCCTGCCCCGCAATGCGCCTATGGGCGCTCCAAGCGCGAGGGCGAGATCGCGATGCTGGAGGCTTTCGCGGCGGCTGGACGCGAGGGCGCGACGGCGCTGCGGCTGCCGCCGGTGCATGGCGAAGGCATGAAGGGAAACCTGCGCGGGCTGATGCGGCTCGCCGCCACCGGCTTGCCGCTGCCCGCGGCCGCCTTGACGGCGGTTCGTTCGCTCATCTCGAATGACGCGGTGGCCGGCGCCGTGACGCATCTCCTGACCCGTCCGATGCCGCCGCGCCCGGCCTATGTCCCGGGCGATGCCGCGCCGGTCGCGATGTCCGAGATCATCGCCGCATTCCGACGCGGATACGGCCGGCCGGCCAGGCTTGTCGCCATGCCGGCCTGGCCTTTCCGGTTGCTGGCCACGCTCAGCGGCCGACAAGCGTGGTGGCAGGCTTTGGTGGCCACGCAGATCTGCGATCCGTCGCTGCTGGCCTCGGAAGGCTGGATGCCGGAGACCGACACGCTCGGCCGGCTCGAGGAACTGGCGAGGCGGGCGGCTCAAGCCCGGTAGAACGTGCCCAGCAATATCCTGAGGTCCAGGTCCATGGAGGCAGCCTCGACGTAGGCCGCGTCGGTCTCGGCGCAGCGTCTGGGGTCCGACATGTCGATGCCCTTGATCTGCGCCAGCCCGGTGATGCCCGGAAGTGCCGTGAGCACGCCCAGTTCCTTGCGCCTTTGGATCAGTTCGGTCTGCGTGGGCAGGCATGGACGCGGGCCGACGAGGCTCATCTCGCCCTTGAGCACGTTCCAGAGCTGCGGCAATTCGTCGATCTTGGTTGCGCGCAGCACCTTGCCGACCGCGGTGACCGAATCGGCCGGCGCCTCGTGGGTGGGCAAGGACGGCGTGTCCCGACGCATCGTGCGCAGCTTGCGGCAGGAAAAGAGAGCGCCTCCCCGGCCGACCCGGATTTGCGAGAAGACGGCGGCACCGGGCGACGTCGCCCGGATCGCCAGCATCGCGACCAGCACGACCGGCGACGTCACCGCCAGCATCACCGCCGCAACAGCCACGTCAAGGGCCCGCTTTGCCGTCACGGCTCAGATCCGGCGCCAGAGGAAGGCGAGGTAGAGCCCGAGCGTGCCCATGAGGGTCTGCCGGTAGACGCCGCTTTTGCCAAGCAGGCTGAAGCGCCTGAAGGCACTGCCCTTGCGTGCCCTGATGAACAGGCGCAGACAGAGCGCCGCATCGCGTGTGATGAGGTCACGGTTGACGGCAAGGCCCCCGAGATTGCTGTCGGTCCAGGTGGCGAACTGGCCCTGGAACAGCCGTCCGAGCCTCGAAAGCCTCGCCTTCCACGAGACGTTGGCGCCGACGAGGTTTGCCGCATGCTGCCGGTACCTGACCAGCGGCCGCGGCTCGTAGCGGACCTTGCCGCCGGCGGCGGTGACGATGAGATAGGCCCACCAGTCATGGCTGACGAATTCGGTTCTTGCCGACGCTTTCGCCAGAAGGTCGCGCGCCTTGCGGTTGAAAAGCATGGTGTTGCCGCCCGCGATGCTTTGCACCAGCGCGTTGCGGAAGGACGGCGGGCGGCGGAACAGCGGCGAGTGGCCTGCCGGGTCGCCTGCCTCCGAAATGTTCGCCGTGCGCGAGCAGAACAGCAGCGGCGCTTCCATATCCTCTCCCTGCATCCAGCGGACGGCGCTCTCCAGCCGGTCCGGTTCCCAGAGATCGTCCTGGTCGCAAAAGGCATAGTAATCGGCATCGATGCGGGGATCGATGATCATCGAGCGGAAATTGGCGGCGAAACCCTTTCGCGGTCCTTCGACCAGCGTGAGGGTACCCTTTTTCCAGCGGGACCGCCACGCCTCGACCATTGCGGTCGTGGCGTCCGTCGAGCCGTCGTCGGAAACCCAGAGATCGACGGCAGGCCAGGACTGCGCGAGCAGGGATTCCAGTTGCTCGCCGATGAACGCCGCGCCATCCTTGGTGCCCATGAGAACGGCCACGCGCTGATCTTTTCCGGTCACGGTCTCAGAACCCGCGGAGCATTCGGACAGGCGCCAACGGCCGGTTGCGGACGGGTGGCATGGATCTAGAGCGCATGGCGCGCCTTAGGTTTTCGATTTTACGCATGTCTTTATCCCGAAACCGGTTTCCACTTTCGGGAGACATGCTTAACCGATCTGTCCGGCCGTCTTCGGCATCGCCCGCGCGGACGCGCCGGCGTGTTCCTCCGCCAGGCTGAGCCCGGCCAGGATGGCAAGTGCCGCCGCCTTGTCCCGATCATGCATCGCGGCCACCAGCGCCGGCAGCGCGGCCTCGATCCTTCGCCATTCCACGACGTCGCTTCTGAGGCCGAAGATCTTGGCGATGTCGAGCTTGACGACCTGTTCGTTCTCGCCATGCAGCGTCTCGTGCAGCTTCTCGCCGGGCCTGATGCCGGTGAGGCGGATCGGAATGTCGGTGTAGGGGCTTTTGCCGGCCATGCGGATCATGGTCTCGGCGACTTCGAGGATCGGCACGGGTTTGCCCATGTCGAGCATGTAGATGGCATAGTCGTCCCTGCCCCGGCGCTGCTCGGCATCGGCGGCCGACATGATGACGAGATCGACCGCCTCGGCCACGGTCATGAAATAGCGGGTCATGCGCCGGTCGGTGATGGTGACCGGCCCGCCGGCCTCGATCTGCGCCTGGAAGATGGTCGCCACCGAGCCGTTGGAGCCGAAGACATTGCCGAAGCGCACGGCGACGAATTTGGTGCCGGAACCGTGCACGCCCAGGGCATGTTGCGCGCCGGCATGCAGCCGCGACGGCGCCGCATGGGTTTCATGCAGCGAGGAGACGATCTGCTCGGCCGCCCGCTTGGTGACACCTAGCACCGAAGTGGGGTCGACGGCCTTGTCGCTGGAAATCAGCAGGAATTGCGGCACCCCGCATTCGGCCGCGACCTCGGCGCAGGCGAGCGTGCCGAAGACATTCGTCTCGATCGCCGCTTCCCAGTTCTCTTCCAGCAGCGGCACGTGCTTCAGCGCCGCGGCATGAAAGAGGATCGAGGGTTTGAACTCGCTGACGAGGCGCAACATGTGAGGCCGGTCGGTGACGTCGACGATGCGGCTGGTCAGCCGGTCGCGGTCCTTGTCGTCGATCAGCTGATCGAGCTGGAAAATGCCGAACTCGGAGTTGTCGGCCACCAGCACCGCCTCGGCGCCGAGCTCCAGCGCGCGCTTGACCAGGACACGGCCGATGGAGCCGGCGCCGCCGGTGACCAGCACGCGCTTGCCGCCGACGAAGGCGCCGATGCGCGCCGTGTCGGTGGCGACCGCCGAACGGCGCATGATGGTTTCCATCTCGACCGCGTCGAGGACCAGCTTGCCGCCCTGCCCCAATTCGGAAAGACCGGAAAACTGGACGACGGCGATGCCGCTGTGGCGGGCGACGCGCACCAGCTCGGCATAGTCCTCGATGTCGCGCTCGGCGCCGTTGCCGAAGATCAGCAGGTCGAGGCTTTCCGTGCCCTTGACATAGTCCTCCAGCACCTCGACCAGGCGCGGACGGAGCGCCACGACCGGAACGCCCTGGATCCGCGTGCCGAGCGGCGCGTCGGCCTCGGTCGCCATGATGCCGGCAATGGCGTATTCGGCCGGCGCCGCCGCGCGGGTGAAGCGGACGATGACGTCCGCTTCGCTCAGACGGCCGATGAACAGCGCCTGCTTGACCGGCACGTCGCCCGGAGCGCGGCGCAGGATGCGCCAGGACGCGCCGTCGCGGAGAAAGCGATAGTAGAGCCTGGGCGCCGAAATGATGGTGAAGGAGACCAGGAAGAAGACGATGAACTGGCGCTCATTGAGGCCGGAGACCGGCTGGAAAAAGAAGCGGAAGGCAAGCGAGGCCAGATAGAGGACAACCGTCAGGCTGCCGCAGCCCTTGAGGATGTTGAAGAAATCGGGCGTGGAGGCAAAGCGCCAGACGGTATTGTAAAGGCCGCAAGCGCGGAACAGGAGATGGGCGATGATCACGATGAGCGCCCAGCAGGCCAGCCCGCCGGCGGAGAACGCCGCGAAGGAAAGCCGTGACTGCGACAGGATCAGGCTCAGCGCCACCGCGACCAGGACCATGACGAGGTCCTGGACCATGATGATGGCGCGCCGCATCTTCGGTCGGAGTCCCGATACGGCTTCTACGTATGCGGTCATTGGGTAGCACTGAACTCCAGGCGCGGAGACTTGACCTCCAGAACGTCGCCCGGCCAACCATGGCCCGGCACCACTCAGGATTTCAAATCCCCTACCCCCGTTACCCGCTTACCGCATTAGCGCGGAGTTGGGAGGAGAGCCACAGTTTTTTTGGGGCATCCGTGATTGCCTCAGTAACTGTCTTGAAGCTGCAACAACTCGACTGCTGGTCGCTTAAGGAAAACTGCCGGAGCGCCCAACAGATTCTGCTAATGTATATTGCGGAACGACGATCCGGCTTCATTAAGCCGCACCGCGTTGCCATAAGCCTGTCGCAACGGCTATTAAGCAGACGCTTGGCGGTCGTGGGGCGTGGGACGAAGCACCAGAACAATAATTGTGACACCACAGCGATGATTTCGGTAGTAAGCGGCGCGCTTGACGATATCTCCAGGGCGATGAAGCTGCGAAGGGTATGGATCGCCCTCGCGCATGAGGATATCGGCGACCAGCACCGGCGCACCACGCTTGGGCCGCTTTGGCTTCTGGTCAACTATCTGGCTTTCGTGGGCACTTTCGTCTTCGTGTTCCAGCCAGCGGGCAAGGATGCGGCCGGCTATTCAGCCTATGTCGCCATCGGCCTCATGGTCTGGTTCTACCTGATGGAAGTCATAACCGTCAGTGTGTCGCTCTTCAAACGCGAGCAGAGCTTCATCGAAGGCACGACGCTGCCACTGTTCGTCTACGTGATGCGACTGACGGTACAGTCGGCGATTCGCGCCGGTTACGCGATTGCAGGTTGCGTCGTCATTCTGTTGCTGAGCGGGCCGGCCTTGACGATCGCCTGGCTGTGGTCGCTCGCGGGGTTGCTTCTGATCCTGGTGGCCACCCCAGCCGTCATTGCAATCTTCGCATTCATCGGCGCATTTTTCCCTGACAGCGAATTCATCGTCGGCAACCTGATGAGGGTCGGCATGTTCTTCACGCCAGTTTTCTGGGTAAACAACGGGCAAGACCCGGTACAAACATATGCATACAACTGGAATCCATTCACGAGCTTCCTGGAGGTTGTGCGCCTGCCCATCCTTAACGAGGAGTTTCCGGTACATGATTTCACCCTGACCGGCTTAACCACGCTGGCCGCTTGGGTTGTTGCATTGATGCTGCTCGGCAGATATCGCCGGCAGGTGGTCTTCATGATCTGAGTGTCTGATGGTTTTCATCAAGCTGGATAATGTCAGCCTGGTCTACAAGCTGCACGAAAAGCTGACGCTTTCGGCACCAGACCGGCGCATGAGCGATACTGGCGGCAGAATTGCCAACTCGGGAAGAAATCAGTTCGTCCAGGCGCTCGACGGTGTCAGTTTCGAGCTGAAGGCCGGTGACAGGTTGGGCCTGGTCGGTCCGAATGGAGCCGGCAAGACAACCCTGCTGAAAGTGCTCTACGGAATCTATGAACCCTCCGGTGGAAGCATCGCCATAAATGGCAAGGTCGATGCCCTCTTCAACATCAACATAGGATTTCGTCCCGAGGCCACCGGACGGCGAAACATCGTATTGAGAGGATTGATCAGCGGTTGGACCGAAGCCGAGATCGAAGAAAAGATGGAAGAGATCATCGCGTTCAGCGAACTCGGTGATTTCATCGACCTGCCCTTCAAAGCCTACAGCCAGGGCATGGCTGCCAGGCTGGCTTTCGCCGCGTCAACGGCGCTTGAGCCAGAAATCCTTCTGATGGACGAGTGGATCAGCGCCGGCGACGCTTCCTTTCAGGAAAAGGCCAAACGGCGCATGGACGAACTGGCGGAGAAGGCCGGCATTATCGTGCTGGCAAGCCACGACCAGAGCCTTATCGAACGCGTTTGCACGAAGACGTTGACGCTTCGCCATGGCCGGGTGGAGTCAATGACGATGGCAGCAATGGAAGCCGCCTGATGGCCCCTGCACGAGTCCGTGAGGGGAAGGAATATTAGCTTCTAAGCAGACGCTTCTGTTGAACCACACCTAGTGCAATGCTGTCGGCCACTCTGCAGCCAATAGAGTTATCTTCGCCGAGCATAGATCGCGCTCCGCCGTTGACTGTCTCGAAGTGGCGTTATTTTGCCGAAGCGGGTAGCGCAGCGGCGCAAAGTTCTCTAGGTCGATGCCGAAAGCGGCGGACAACGATCTTGAGAGAGAGGGTGGCTTGTCAAAGCTCATTATTCAGATCCCATGCTTGAACGAGGAGAGCACGCTCGCCATCACGCTTGCCGATCTCCCGCGCCAGGTCGAGGGGTTCGATACGGTGGAGTGGCTCGTAGTCGACGACGGCTCCACTGATCGCACAGTGGCAGTTGCCAGGGAAAACGGTGTGGACCACGTGGTCTCACTGCCCCACAATCAGGGGCTTGCCAGAGCCTTCATGACGGGTATTCAAACCGCGTTGAAACTTGGCGCCGATGTTATTGTCAACACCGATGCAGACAACCAGTACGATGCCTCCTGCATTCCTGACCTTGTGCGGCCCATATTGGAGAAAAAGGCTCAGATCGTTGTCGGCGCAAGGCCGATCAGCGAGATAGAGCACTTTTCACCCATCAAGAAACTGCTGCAGAAGCTTGGCAGCTTGGCCGTTAAGTTTGCCAGCGGCACGACTGTTCCCGACGCACCTAGTGGTTTCCGTGCCATCCATCGCGATGCAGCGATACAGCTCAACGTGTTCAACCGGTATACCTATACGCTCGAAACGATCATCCAGGCCGGACGGAGGAACATCCCGATTACTTCCGTGCCGATTCGTGTGAACGGAGACCTTCGGCCCTCCCGGCTCGTCAAGAGCATACCAAGCTATGTGCGGCGTTCCCTGATAACGGTTGTGAGGATATTTGTAGTCTATAGCCCGTTGCGCTTCTTCTCGGTATGCGCGGCGCTGGTCGCCACACCTGGGCTGATCATGATTGTCCGGTTCCTTTTCCACTACTTGAAGGGCGAAGGTGGCGGCAACATTCAGTCGCTCGTTCTTTCCAGCGCCTTGCTTGCGCTTGCCGGCATCCTCGCCATGAGCGGCATCCTTTCCGAACTGATCGCCGTCAATCGGCAACTTCTTGAGGAAATCAGGATCAGGCAGCTGCAGAAGCATGAGCGATCACGATCCGACATCTCCTGCGACCCGTCCTGCCCTGCCCCGCGACGCATTCCGATCGCAACGAACCGGGGCCGCCCCGCTCG
>JAFKFE010000215.1 GCA_017308345.1 Alphaproteobacteria bacterium
ATCGCGGATGGTCGGCGTTCCGGCACACCCCCCTCTGCCCTGCCGGGCATCTCCCCCGCAAGGGGGGAGATTAGGCCGTCGTCTCCACTTTCGCCAATCGCCAGCGTCGCAGAAGGCGAGCCGGCGACTGATCTGCTAATCTCCCCCCTTGCGGGGGAGATGGCCGGCAGGCCAGAGGGGGGTGTGACAGAACGAGGCTTCTGTAATTGGCCTGCTGACCATTCGATCACTCCAGTCACAAGGGCACCCGGCGGCAACAACCCCGCAATCGCCAGCGCCAGCGTGCTCTTGCCCGAACCACTTTCGCCGATGATGGCCAACCGCTCCCCGGCCTCGACGTTCAGGCTGACGCCCTTCAGCGCCGGCACCTCAACGCCGTCGCGGCGGTAGCGCACCGTCAGATCGCGGATCGAGAGCAGTCCCGTCACGACAGGCTCCCGCGCGTGGCCGTACTTTCCACCAGGCCTTCGCCGGCGAGGTAGACGCCAAGTACGGTCAGCACCAGCGCGATGCCGGGAACGATCGACAGGAACGGCGCGGTGCGCAGCACCGTGCGGCCTTCGGCGATCATGCCGCCCCAGGTGACGCGGTTTGGGTCGCCTAGGCCGAGGAACGACAGCGCCGCCTCGGTGAGGATCGCGGCCGCCACGATCACCGACGACAGCGCCAGAACCGGCGGCAGCGCGTTGGGCAGCACTTCGCGAAACGCTATTTCGAGCGGATGCATGCCGATGACGCGGGCGCCGGCGACATAGTCACGCTCGCGGATCGACAGCACTTCCGCGCGGGCGACGCGCGCGGGGCCCGTCCAGGCACTGAGCGCGATGGCCGCGACAACCACGCCTAGCGAGGGACCGACGATGCTGACGAAGGCGAGCGCCAGCAGGAAGCCCGGCACGGTCTGGAAGGCGTCGGTGATGCGCATCAGCACCTCGTCGGCCAAGCCGCCGGCAAAGCCGGCCAAGGTGCCGACCACCGCGCCGATCAGGAGCGCCGCGGCCGCCGCCGCCAGGCCGACCGCCAGCGAGGTGTGGGCGCCATGGAACAACTCGGCCAGCACGTCGCGGCCAAGCCGATCGGTGCCGAGCGGCAGCGACCAGTCCTGGAACGGCGGCAGCAGGGCCGGGCCGGCGATCGCCTGCGGGTCGCCGGGAAACAGCAGCGGCGCCGCCAGCGCCATCACGACCAGCAGAGCGAGGATCGAGGCGCCGGCGATCGCTTCCGGGGTGCGCAGGAAACGGCGCAGGCGGCTCATGCGCTTGCCTCCCCGGCGCCGACGCGCGGATCGAGGAAAGCGTAGGTGAGATCGACCAGGAGATTGATGACGATGACGAGAACGGCGCTGACCAGGATGATGCCGAGCAGCAGCGGCGTATCGCGTCCGGCGACGGCTTCCTGCGCCAGGCGGCCGAGACCCGGCACGGCGAAGACGCTTTCGATGACGACGCTGCCGCCGAGCATCTGCGCCGATTGCAGGCCGAGCATGGTGACCAAGGGCAGCAATGCGTTGCGGGCGACATGGGCAAGCACGATGCGGCGGCGCGGCAGGCCCCTGGCGCGGGCGGCAAGCACGAAATCCTGCCGCCAGGCCTCCGCCATGCCGGCGCGCATCATGCGCAGGTAAAGCGCCAGATAGATGAAGCCGAGCGCCGAGACCGGCAGCACGAGATGAGTGGCGATGTCGGCGGCGCGCGCCAACCCGGTCTTGGCCGACGCGATGGTCTCGATGCCGCCGATCGGCAACCAGCGCAGGTCGACGGCGAAGAAGACGATGAGCACGAGGCCGAGCCAGAAGCCGGGCACGGCATAGAGCGCCAGCGAGCCGATGGAGAGGAAGCGGTCGCGAAGACTGCCGGGCGCGGCACCGGCATAGATGCCGAGCGCCGATCCCAGTCCGAAGGAGAGCGCGGTGGCGCTGCCCATCAGGAGGAGCGTGGTCGGCAGTCGCTCGAGGATGACGTCGCGGATCGGCCGCGAGAAGGTGACGGACTGGCCGAGATCGAAATGCAGCAATGCCCAGAGATAGTTGGCGAGGCGCGTCAGCTCCGACTGGTCGAGGCCCCAGCGATGGCGCAGCAATTCGATCATGCCGGCGTCGCCGCCGGTCGAGACGATATAGGCGTCGACCGCGTCACCGGGCGCTGCCTCGAGAAGCAGGAAGCTGCCGATGACGACAATGAGAAGCACGAAGACGCTGCCGACGAGACGGCGGCGGAGGATGGTTAGGGCGCGGGTCATGCGCGCCTCGGTAGGTTGGCACGCTGGCTACAGGAAGTGCCGAGCCCAGGCCCCCCTCTCTGTCCTGCCGGACATCTCCCCCGCAAGGGGGGAGATTGGCTGTCATCGACGGCTTCGCCAATTTTCGAGGTTGCAGGACTGGCGGGACGGACAAACTGCTGATCTCCTCCCTTGAGGGGGAGATGTCCGGCAGGATAGAGAGGGGGGTGACGGAACGCGGCCTCCGGCCAAATTTCGATTTCTTCGCGAATTTTCATCCGCGCGAATGTGTCACGATTCCAAATAGGTGTCCGCCCAGTTCGACACCGCCCAGCGCGGATTGTTGGCGATGTTGCCCACGGTGTCGCGGGCGACGCTGATGAAGCTCCATTCGGCGACGTTGATCAGCGGCAGATCGGCCGCAACCTTCTTCTGGAACTCCTTGTAGAGATCGGTGCGGGCCGCCGTATCCAGCGTCTCCGATGCCTTGACGATCAGCGCGTCGAGCTCGGCGTTCTTGTAGCCGCCCTGGTTGGAAAAAGGCACGCCGTCCGGGATGCCGCTCTGCACCAGGATGGTGGTCGAGATCGCCGGATCGCCGCGGAACACCGGCGGGCCGACGGCGAGGTCGAAGGCATGGTCGGTGTAGACGGCTTTGATGTGGGCGGCGGAGTCGTTGTTGACGATCTCGGCGTCGATGCCGACGGCCGCGAGCGCCTGGCGCAGATAGTCGCCGAACTGCTTCGTCTCGTTGAAGTAGGGCGCCGGCAGCAGCTTCAGCGCAAAGCGCTTGCCGTCGTCGGCGCGCTTGTAGCCGGCTTCGTCGAGCAGCGCATTGGCCTTGGCGACGTCGAAGGCATAGGTCGGCACGTCGGCGGTGTAGAATTGCGGATCGTTCTTCGGCACCGGGCCGGTGGCGGTGGCGGCGTAGCCGAGGAAGATCGTCTTGACGACGAAATCCTTGTCGATGGCATGCGCGATCGCCTGCCGGACTTTGACGTCGGCGAGCTCCTTGCGGCGATGGTTGATCTCGACGACGAGCTGGTAGGTCAGCCCCTCATAGCCTTTTGTAATGACCTTCAGGCCGGGCACCTTGGAGATGCGGTCGAGATCGGCGAGCGGCACGGCGGAGAAGGCGGCGAGCTGGATCTCCTCGGCTTCCAGCGCCGACGCGGCGGAGGTGCGATCGGGAAGCACCTGGTAGACGATCTCGTCGAGATAGGGCTCGTCCTTTCCCCAATAGGCGCCGTTTCTCGTCAGCCGATAATATTGGCCGGCCTTGTATTCGGCGAATTTGAACGGACCGGTGCCGACAGGCGCGTTGTTGGCCGGGTTGTCCTCGATCTTGCCCAGCTCATAAAGGTGTTGCGGCACCACGCTCGACAGCGCCGGCAGCGCGTTGCGGATAAGCTGGGACGGCGTCGGCTTGACGAATTTGAAGATGGCGGTGTGCTCGTCCGGCGTGTCGACGGCTTCCAGATCCTTGAACACCGTGCGGCCGAGATTCTGCAGCGGCTTCCATATCTGCAGCGCCGAGAAGGCGACGTCGGCGGAGGTGAAGGGCTTGCCGTCATGCCATTTGACGCCGTCGCGCAATTTGAAGGTCACCGACAGGCCGTCGGCCGCACCTTCCCAGGAAAGCGCCAGGCGCGGTTCGAGCCCGTCCTTGCCATCGAAGGAGGCTTCGGCCAGCGTCTCGACGATCTTGCTCGAGATAAAGAAGACGCCGTTGGAGGCGACGATCGCCGGGTTCAGGTTGCGCGGCTCGGAATCGGCGGCCAGCACCAGACGGCCGCCCTTCTTCGGCGTCTGGGCAAAGCCGATGGTCGGCAGCGCGGTCGAGGCCAGAAGCAGCGCCGAGCCGGCCAGCAGGCCGCGGCGCGAAATCGTGAATTCGGACATCCTTCAACTCCCCTCTTCGCGCCGTGGCAGGCGCGGCAATCCTTGTGATTATGGCCCTTGGCAGAGGTTTCGCCAGAGACGGATTTGGCGCGTCATGGCTTGGCTTTGAAATTTCCGTCCGCTGGACCAGCCAGCCGAAAAAGGCACTTGTTATTTTCTGGTAGGACCAGATTACATCGGCGTCGAATAAGATCGAGAGGGAAAAGCGCCTTTAGCACGAAAGTGATCAATTCTGGCTGGACCAGACGGACTAAAATGGTGCAGATTTGCCGGCATCAAGAAAACTGGCCGCGTGAGGAAGGCCGATCGATCCAGGGAGAGGCAGATGAACATCGCTCCGGGCAAAACCGAGGTCAGCAGCATTCCGTTCGACCAGGCGCGGGTGGACCGGCTGATGGAGGAGGCGGGCATCGACGTGCTGTTCGCTACGTCCAAGCACAGCACGCAATATCTGCTCGGCGGCTACAAGTTCATCTTCTTCGCGGCAATGGATGCGATCGGCCATAGTCGCTATCTGCCGATCGTCCTTTACGAGAAGGGCGGGCCGGAGCATGCCGCCTATATCGGCAACAAGATGGAAGGCGGCGAACATCAGAACCATCCGTTCTGGACGCCAACCTTGCATGCGGCCTGCTGGGGCACGCTCGACGCCGCCAACCTGGCGGTGGAGCATCTGCGCCAGATCGGCAAGTCGGCGGCGCGCATCGGCATCGAGCCGGGCTTCCTGCCGTCCGACGCCTATATGCTGATCCGCAAAGCGTTGCCGGATGCCAAGCTGATCGACGCCACCGACATGCTGGAGCGCATGCGCGCCATCAAGACCGAGGCTGAACTCGAACAGTTGCACATAGCCTCCGAGCTGATCACCGATTCGATGCTGGCGACGATTGCCTGGGCGCGGGAGGGCTCGAGCAAGTCCGACATCATCGAGCGGCTCAGGCGCGAGGAGACCAACCGCGGCGCGCATTTCGAATATTGCCTGCTGACGCTGGGCTCCAGCCACAACCGCGCGGCGTCAAGCCAGGCTTGGAAGAAGGGCGAGGTGATGTCGATCGATTCCGGCGGCAACTATCACGGCTATATCGGCGACCTTTGCCGCATGGGCGTGCTTGGCGAGCCGGATGCCGAGCTGGAGGATCTTCTGTCAGAAGTCGAAGCCGTGCAGCAGGCGGCCTTTTCCAAGGTCAAGGCCGGCACGCTTGGCGGCGACATGATCGCGCATGCGGAGAGCGTGCTGAAGGCCTCGAAGGTCGCGGCCTACACGGATTTCTTCGCCCACGGCATGGGGCTGATCACGCATGAGGCGCCGTTCCTGATGACCAATCATCCGGTCGCCTATGAGGGCACCTATGCGGCAAAGCCGCTGGAGAAGAACATGGTGCTGTCGGTCGAGACGACCATGCTCCATCCGACGCGCGGCTTCATCAAGCTGGAGGACACGGTGGCGGTGACGGACGGCGGCTATGTCATGTTCGGCGATCGCGGGCGCGGGTGGAACAGGGGCGGGGCGGCTTAATACGGACGGCGCTCCCCCTCACCCGGATTGCCAGCCGAATTGCGAAGGGCAATTCGGGGCAATCCGACCTCTCCCCGAGGGGAGAGGAGCCTGCTGGCGCCAGCGCCACCTCTTCTCCCCGCCGGGGAGAAGGTGGCCGCGAAGCGGCCGGATGAGGGGGCTGCGACGCTGGAGATTATTTGCCCGCCGCCAGCAGCCTGAAATCCGGCAGATCGCGCAGCGCGAGTTCCGGGCCGGCGGGCGAGTAGACAACGAAGAGCTGCATCGGCTGGTCGCCGGTGTTGAGCGTCGAGTGGAAGCGGCTTTCGGGCACGAAGATGGTGCAGCCGGGACCGACCTTGGCCACCACCGGATTGCCCTTCTCGTCCTCGACCATCTGCTCGCCATTGCCGGAGATGACGAAGATGATCTCCTCGGCGCCCGGATGATTGTGGCGGGTGTGGCCTTGGCCGGGCGGCAGGTCGACAACGCCGCCGGAGAAGCGCTCGGCGCCGTTCACTTCCGGCGCGACGGTGAGCGCCAGCCTGCCCCAGTCGAAGCCGAAGGCGCTGACATCCTTCGGGTAGACGAACACCTTGCTCCTGTCGGCCATTGCCTCATCCTTTCGTTTTCTTTTTTGTCGGAGCATCGGATTTCCCCAAAACCGGCTTCCACTTTTGGGTCCGATGCTCGATCGAAACTGCCTTGAAATCCGCCGTCTGCGTGGCGATCGCCGCCTCGGCAGGCAGCCGTTCCATCGAGCTTGCGCCATAGAAGCCGTGCAGCCCCGCGCAGCGCTCGAGGATGTAGCGCGCGTCGTCGGGCATCGAGATCGGCCCGCCATGGCAAAGCAGGATGACGTCCTTGCGCACCGACCGCGCGGCGTCGGCAATGGCGTCGATTTCCGTCACGCAGGCGTCGAGCGTTTTCGCCGAGGTGGCGCCGATCGAGCCGCCGGTGGTGACACCCATATGGGCGACGACGATGTCGGCGCCGGCCTTGGTCATGGCGCGCGCCTCGTCCGGATTGAAGACGTAGGGCGTGGTGAGAAGGTCGAGCTTATGCGCCTCGGCGATCATGTCGACCTCAAGACCGAAACCCATGCCGGTCTCCTCGAAGCTCTGCCGCATGGTGCCGTCGAACAGGCCGACGGTCGGGAAGTTCTGCACGCCCGAAAAGCCCATCGTCTTCAACTCGGCCAAAAGCAGCGGCATGATGACGAAGGGATCGGTTCCGTTGACGCCGGCCAGCACCGGCGTCCTCTTCACCACCGGCAGCACCTCATAGGCCATCTCCTTGACGATCGCGTTGGCGTTGCCATAGGCGAGCAGGCCGGCGGCCGAGCCGCGCCCGGCCATGCGGTAGCGGCCGGAATTGTAGATGATGATGAGGTCGATGCCGCCGGCTTCCTCGGCCTTGGCCGACAGGCCGGTGCCCGCGCCGCCGCCGACGATCGGCACGCCATCGGCGATCATCTTGCGGAACTTGTCCAGTATCGTTTTGCGCGGAATGGCGGCCATGCTTGTCGTCTCTCATTTCCTGGCGATGTCGAGGAAAGCCTCGGCCGCGGCCTTGGCGAATGCGGGATCGTTGATGTGCAGCGGCAGGCGCGTCACGGTGCGGTTCTTCGTCGGCTTGATCGTGCGCTCGATGGCCTCGAACAGGGCGGCGTCGGCTTCCGCGTCGAAGAAGGCGCCACCCTCGATGTCGAGCGCCGAGACGCCCTTTTCCGGTATGAGGAAGCGGATGGGGCCGTCGCAGCGGGTGAGGCGGCCGCCGATCCATTCGCCGATCTTGCGGCATTCGTCGGCCGTGGTGCGCATCAGCGTGACGTTGGGATTGTGCTCGTAGAACAACCGCCCGCGATAGCGCTCCGGGATCGTGGCCGGCGCCCAGAAATTCACCATGTCGAGCGCGCCGACCGATCCGACATAGGGCAGCTTCGTGCGGGCAATGGCGCCGAAGCGATCCTCGGTCGCGGGCAGCACGCCGCCAAGCAGGAGG
>JAFKFE010001260.1 GCA_017308345.1 Alphaproteobacteria bacterium
CCAGATGCGCAGGCCGGGGGGCGCATCGCGATAGGAGCCGATGTCGTAGGCTACGCCTTCCTTGTCGAGCAGGGAGACGATCCCCTTGGCGAAGGCCGCCTGCCCGTCGGCGTCGAGCGCCGCCACTTGCGCGTCGGTGAAGGAGAGACACACCGACGTGTTCGAGCGCGTCGCCGGATCGATGGCGAGATGGCCGAGCCACCCCGACTTGCTGGCGAACCGGTCGAGCACCGCGGCATTGGCGTCGGCGCGGGCAATCAGCGCCTCGAGCCCGCCGATCGACTTCGCCCATTGCAGCGCATCGAGATAATCCTCGACGCACAGCATCGACGGCGTGTTGATGGTCTCGCCCTTGAAGATGCCCTCGATCAGCTTGCCGCCCGAGGTCAGCCGGAAAATCTTCGGCAGCGGCCAGGCCGGCTTGTAGGTCTCCAGCCGCGCGACGGCGCGAGGCGACAGGATCAGCATGCCGTGCGCGCCCTCGCCGCCCAGCACCTTCTGCCAGGAGAAGGTGACGACATCGAGCTTTTCGAAATCGAGCCTCTGCGCGAAGGCGGCCGAAGTCGCGTCGCAAATGGTCAGGCCCTTGCGGTTCGCGGGAATGAAATCGCCGTTCGGCACGCGCACGCCCGACGTCGTGCCATTCCAGGTGAAGACGACGTCGCGGTCGAAATCGACCTTTGTCAGGTCGGGCAGTTCGCCGTAGCCGGCCTCGAACTTGCGCACATCGGCGAGCTTGAGCTGCTTGACGACATCCGTCACCCAGCCGGAGCCGAAGCTTTCCCAGGCGACCATGTCGACGCCGCGCTCGCCGAGCAGCGACCACAGCGCCATCTCGACCGCGCCGGTGTCGGACGCCGGCACGATACCAATGCGATAGTCCGCGGGAACCTTGAGGATTTCGCGCGTCAGCTCGATTGCCTGCTCGAGCTTGCTCTTGCCGATCTTGGCGCGATGGGAGCGTCCGAGCGCGGCCTTGGAGAGCGCCTCGACCGACCAGCCGGGGCGTTTTGCGCAGGGACCTGAGGAGAAATTGGGGTTTGCCGGACGGAGTCCGGGCTTGGTAAG
>JAFKFE010001261.1 GCA_017308345.1 Alphaproteobacteria bacterium
ACTGGCGAGCGGTCCCGCCAAGGCCCTGCAGGACGATCCCACGGTGCGGCAGGCCTATCTAGGCCTCTGACGGACAGGCCTCTGCTCAGACAAAGGAGACGATCGATGAGGATGGCGTCTCCAGGATTGACCGAAGTTTCCGCAGGCTCGTCCTCAGATCATCTTGCCGGTCTACGCCGCCTAGGCAAAGCCTGACGCCGGCAGGCGCGAGATTGTTGTTCACGGCATCGGGTGGCGATACGAGAATCCCGTTACTGTGCGCGGCAAAGTAGAAGCTCGTCGGGGACCAATCGCCGCTCAGGTTGATCCAGACGTGATTTCCCGGATCGGAATTGGGCAACTCATCGCGCACATAAGCGTGCAGTTCCTCGCGAAAGATCCTGTACCGCTCGCGTGCCTCTGCCCGGCTCTCGGCGATCACCCCCTGCAATGCGCCGGACTGGATCATTCTGCTTGCCGCCTCGACAAGGAAGGAGGAACTCATCCAACTCGTCGCATGGAGGAAAAGAATAGCGCGATCCATCAACGTTGGCGGAACCACCGCCATGCCGACCCTGAATGCCGGCAGAAGGCATTTGGAGAAACTCTCGATGTAAATGGTCTGGTCGGGCAAAAGCTCGGCGAAGGAAAACGGCGCCGCTTCCGAGAAGAAACCGTATACGTTGTCTTCGATGATCGTCAGCTTGTGATGCTCGGCCACACTGGCTATGGCCCTTCGACGCTGCTCGCCCATGGTCCTGGCCGTTGGCGTCTGCAGGGTCGGCATCAGATAGACGCAGCGGACTTCGCCGTCACGGCAGGCCTCATCAAGAGCATCTGGCAGCATGCCTTCCGCGTCCATCGCAATACCGGTCAGCCGGATGTTGTTCACATCCGCGACCGCCTTGAAGCCGAAATAGGTGAGGGCGTCCGTCGCGACGGTCTGGCCGTGCTTGGTCGACAGCCGGATGGCGATATCTATGGCGTGTTGTGCGCCGTTGCAAATGATCAGGTTGTCAGGGCTCGGCCGGAAGGACTGCCGCGACATCTAGCCTGCTATGACCTCCCGGTGCTCGGGGCGCCCGTGA
>JAFKFE010000216.1:0-481 GCA_017308345.1 Alphaproteobacteria bacterium
GAGCTCGACGTCCTTGGCGGTGACGTCGCTCTGGTAGTCGATCCAGACGCGGCCCCTGGCCTTGGGTTTCGGCCATAGGCTGACGACGCCGAGTGTTGCTTCCGCGCCCGTGCCGCGAGGCGCGGCCGACGATGAGCCGAACGCGTCGAGAGCCGCGGCGCCGCTGGCCAAGGTTTCGGAAAGCGCGACCGTGCCAGCCACGGCGCCGGCGACCCCAATGCCATCGATGGCTTCGCCGGGGATGAAGGCCGCAAGTTGGTCGCTCCAGGCGAGTTTGCCTTTCGCCTGCGAGAACAGGTGCACGGTGGGTGTCCAGCCGCCAGAGACGAGAATGCAGTCGGCGGCAAGCGTCGTGCCGTCGTCCAGCAGGACGCCCTGGACGGCGTTGCGCCCGCGCGCCGCCGTGATCGTACGCCCAGCCAGGACGCGAAGACCGCCCTTGGCTTGCGCACCACCATCGCGCCGGCAGTCGACCACCATC
>JAFKFE010000216.1:509-8111 GCA_017308345.1 Alphaproteobacteria bacterium
CGCCGGCAGCGGCCAATGCCGAGGCCGGCTCATAGGCGCTGTCGTTGTTGGTCGCGACGACGATCTCGCGGCCGACAAGCACGCCATGCCGGCGCAGATAGCTGAGCGCCGCATCGGCGGACAGGATTCCCGGAAGGTCGTTGTTGGCGAACGGCACGGGACGTTCGATCGCGCCCGTCGCCAGCACGATGCGGCGAGGCCGCACGCGCCAGAGCGTGTCCGGTCTGCCGTCGGAGTGACGCTGGTTGAGCGCGACCAGATTGTGGTCGTAAAGGCCGAAGGCGGTCGTATCGCTCAGCACCAGCTGGCCGCCGCTCTTCAGCCTGGCGACCGTTGCGTCGACCCACGCCTTGCCTTCGACGCCGTCGACTTCGCCAGCGCGATGGCGCAGCGACCCGCCGGGATGCGTCCTGTCGTCGACCAGCACGACCGAGTGTCCGGCCGCCGCCGCGCTGGCTGCCGCGGCAAGGCCCGCGGGCCCGGCGCCGATCACCAGGACGTCGCAATGATGATTGACCTGATCGGAGACCTGGCGCGGCTTCCAGTCCGGATCGACGATGCCAAGCCCGGCCATGGCGCGGATGCGCGGCTCGAACAGGTGCCAGTCCGGCCACATGAAGGTCTTGTAGTAGAAGGCGGCGGGCAGGAAGCGGGCGAAGCGATCGAGCGCGGCGTTGCGGTCGGTCTCGGCCGTCGGCGAAGCGTTGACGCTCCTGACCTTGATGCCGTCGGCGGCTTGCACGGTCGTCGCCCGTGCATTCGGCACGCGGCCGGCCGCGCTCTCGACATCGACCAGCGCGTTGGGCTCCTCGACGCCGGAGCCCCAGATGCCGCGCGGCCGATGGTATTTGAAACTGCGGCCGACAACGGCCTGGCCGCTCGCGAGCAAGGCGGACGCGATCGTATCGCCAACAAAACCCTCGACGCGCCTGCCGTCGAAAGTAAAGCTCAGCGGGCGGGAGCGATCAATGTCGCTGCCGCCATCGGCAAGACGGGAAGCGCTCATGCGCCGTGCTCCGTTTCGCCGAGCGCGGAAGAGCCCGACACCTTGTGATTGACGCTGTCGCGGCTCATCGCGAAGAACTCGCCGCAGGTCAGGTGCACCCAGATCTCGCGGGTCGGGCCCTTGGGATTGTCGCGCATGTGGAGATAGCCTGCCCAGCGCTCGGCCGTCACGTCGCCGCCGTCAGGCCGAAGGTTGCCGGCCTCGCCGCCATAGTGAAATTCGCTTTCTTCGCGCGGCCCGCAGAACGGACAGGGAAAGAGCTGCATCGTCTTCTAAACCTTCAATGGGCAATACCGGAGCCGGCCGCTTCGTCGACCAGCCGGCCACGGGCGAAGCGGTCGAGATCGAAGGGCCGGCTGATGTCGTGATGCTGGCCGGTGGCAAGCAGATGGGCGAGCAGCGTGCCGCCGGCGGGGATCGCCTTGAAGCCGCCCGTGCCCCAGCCGCAATTGAGGAAGAGGCCGGGCAGCGGCGACTCGCCGATGATGGGCGAGGAATCCGGGACCACGTCGACGATGCCGGCCCATTGCCGCATCATCTTCAGCTGGCCGAAGATCGGATACATGTCGAGCATGCCGGCGATCACGCCTTCCAGAACCGGCAGGTTGCCGCGCTGGCCGTAAGACGGGATGCGGTCGAGCGCGCCGCCGATCACCAGTTCGCCCTTGTCCGATTGGCTGACATAGACGCCGGTGTCCGGCGAGATCACCACCGTGTCGATGATCGGCTTGACAGGCTCGGACACGCAGGCCTGCAGCGCATAGGAATTGACCGGCAGCCGGAATCCCGCCTTCGCCGCCAGCACCGACGAATGGCCGGCCACCGCCATGCCCGTGCGCTCGGCCCGGATCGGACCTTGTGACGTGACGACGCCGCGGCAGCGCCCGTTCTCGATGATGAAGTCGGTGATCTCGCAGTTCTGGATGATGTCGACGCCGAGGCGGCTGGCCGCGCGCGCGTACCCCCAGGCCACGGCGTCATGCCGGGCGGTGCCTCCGCTCGGCTGCCAGGTGCCGCCATAGACCGGAAAGCGGGCATCCGGGCTGAAATTGTAGATCGGCACGACGCGGCGCACGTCCTCGACGGAGAACAATTCGCAGTCGATGCCGTTGACCTGGATGGCGTTGACGGAGCGCGCCGCGGTTTCCATCGCCGCTTCGCTATGCGCGAGCGTAAGGATGCCGCGCTGGGAAAGCATCACATTGTAGTTCAGGTCCTTCGAGAGCGTCTTGTAGAGGCTGTGCGCCAGCCCATAAATCGCCGCGCTTTCGGGGTAGAAGTAGTTGGAGCGCACCACGGTAGTGTTGCGGCCGGTGTTGCCGCCGCCGATCCAGCCCTTCTCCAGCAAGGCCACGTTGGTGACGCCGTGATTTTTCGCCAGATAGTAGGCCGTTGCCAGGCCATGCCCGCCGCCCCCGATGACGATGGCATCATAGCGCGGCTTCGGATCGGGGGAGCGCCAGGCCTTCACCCATCCAGTCTGACCAGCAATGCCTTCCTTGAAGAGCGAAAGCGCGGAATAACGCGTCGTCATGCGCTCAAGCCGTCGTCACAGGCCGGAGACATTGCTTCGTAAGGGCTGACCGCCCCCTCTCCAGCTCGAGCTTTTGCATCGAACGCCCCTTAAACACCCGCCTTGCCGTTGGTCGCCGAACACCGGTGAACAGCGCAAGGCGTTTACTTAGCGCGAATGTACACCTGTGTCCATTCAAAGTGGCGACGATGCGACACTTGATCAACGCTGCCGGCACCTCGCTTCATCCCCGCGATGATTTGAAGGTTCCCGGCGAGACCTGGACATTGCGCGATCGAAGTCCGCTTTCAAGCGTCGTCGAAGTCGCACAGGCAAAACGATCATGTGGACCGGGGATCGCCGGTTTCTCAAGAAAGACCGTTACGGCGGCGCCGGGGATCGCGGATCTGATGCCGGCTGCGAACGATCAGCGGCTGTTTCTCCAGGCTATGGCCGCCTTCAACCCCTGTTCGGCCCTGATGCGGTTGAATTCCAACCGCTCCGCCCCGCCAGCGGTTTCGATGAAGACATCGGTTTCGACCGCTGCAAGCAGGGCGTTGCGCATGCCGCGCATGTCGAAGCTGCGGTTGATGGCGCGCTTCGTCAACTCGACCGACAACGGGGCGGCGGCGACGATTTCCCGCGCCTTTTCGAGAGCCCGCGAGACATGCTGGCCTTCGGGGACGGTTTCCGTCACCAAGCCGATCTCGGCCGCGCGTCGCGCGCCGATCCTGTCGTTGCCGGTCAGCAGCATATCCTTGGAATGCTTCGGACCGATCATCCACGGCAGCACCATGGCGACGATGCCCGAGCCGAAGCGCACTTCGGGCTCGCCAAAGATCGCATCCTGAGAGGCAATTGCGATATCGCATGCCACCGCCAACTCAAGCCCGCCGCCGATGCAATGGCCATGGATGGCCGAGATCGTCGGCTTCGGGCAATCCCAGAACTGCATGACGAAATCGAAATCAGCCTCCAGCACCCGCCGCCATTCGGCGACGCCGCGGTTGCCTGCCGCGGCCGACTCCTTCAGATCGAAGCCGGCCGAGAACGATCGGCCCTCGCCCGAGAGCACGAAGCAGCGAACCGACGGCTCCTTTTGCAGGCTGCTTACAACCTCCGTCACCTCGCGCATCAGAACGGAATTGATCGCGTTCAGCACGCGGGGGCGGTTGAGCACGATATGCGCAATCCCGTCGTCGCTCACAGCGACGCGGATGGTTTCATAGTCATCGGTCATGTTGGATAGCCTTCTTCCGGCGCAATGTCAGGCAGTCGACGGCGACGGCCCCGTTCGGACCGGCCAGAACAGGATTTATCTCGATTTCGGCGATCCGCGCCTTCGCACCGACCGCCATCGCGCTGAAGCGGGATAGCAGCGCGCAAAGCGCATCCATGTCGGCGGGTGCCCCGCCCCGCGCGCCCGTCAGCAAGGCGTAGCCGCGCAACCTCTCCAGCGCCCGGCGCGCCTCGGCGGCACCGAAGGGAGGAATGAGGGTCGCGACGTCACGAAACACTTCGGTGAGAACACCGCCCAGGCCCAGCGTCACGATCGGGCCGAAATCCGGATCCGTGGTCATGCCCAGGATCAGTTCGACGCCCGAAGCCATGGCCTGCGCCAGGATCGGCGCAGCCGGATGGCGGCCGCGCAGCGCCTCGTAGGCCGCAACCGCCTCATCCGCGCATTTCAGGTTCAGCACCACACCGCCGAGATCGGACTTGTGCGGGATGGCGGCGTCATCGATCTTCAGCGCGATCGGCCATCCATGCCTGTCGGCGAAGGCGGCGATCTCTCGCGGCGAATGGATCTCGGCAAAAGGTGCTACGGGGATGCCGGCCAATTCCAGCAGCTTGAAACCATCAGCGCTGCGCAGATTGTCGAGGGGCGCCGCGTCGACAATGGCCGCCGCATCCGCCGACAGTGGGACGGTCGCGACGCCTTCCGGACTGCGGCGGTCGAACCGGTAGGATTGCAGATGCCGCAGGGCGGCCAGACCGCTCGACGTCCCCATGAGGACCGCGATCCCTCTTTCCCGCAGGTCCTCGGCGATAGCCGGAGACAGGGTCGTTGCAATATTGCCCAACAGGGCGACAGGCCTGTCTGTTTGCGCGTGGACCTTGCGGATCGCGTTGGCGGACAGCTCGGAAAAATCCCGGTCCGGCGGCAGGTTGGTCGCCATCACCACGATACCGACTTCGGGATCCTTTGCCATCTCGCTCAGCACAGGCGCGATGACATCGCCGCCGTCGCCCCAATCGTCCAAGGGATTGGAGGCTTCCATGCCTGGGTCGAGATAGGCCTCGACAGCCGAACGGGTCGAAGGGGCGAGCGAGACGAAGGAAAGGCCGACATCGGCCGCGATGTCGGAAATCAGCTGCCGTTCGCCGCCGGAATCGGTGCCGAGCGCGACGCCCGGCGCCCTCATGGGACGCGTCAGCGCCAACAGTTCGATTGTGTCGAGCAGTTCGTCCAGCGTGCGCACCTGCACCACGCCATGGTGCGCGAAAACCGCCTCATAGGCAGCGTCCGATCCGGAGAGCGCCCCGGAATGCGAGATCGCGAAATGGCGGCTCGCCTCGCTGCGGCCGAGCTTCAAGGCGACGATGGGTACACCCTTGGCCTCGGCAAGCGCGGCGGCGGCGATGAAGCCTTCGGGATCGCGGATGGTCTCCAGAACACAAGCGATCACCCGCGTGTCGGTCTCCTCCAGCAGGAAGCGGACGTAGTCGGCCACGGTCGTGACCAGTTCCTGTCCGGCCGAGATCGCGTAGTCGAAGCCCATCTGCCGCCGGTTCCCGACCAGACCCGACCAGGTCGAACCCGAATGGGATATCAGCGCCACCCCGGACGGAGCGGGCAGGGAACGAAACGGCATGCCGGTGAGCTGCAGGCGATCGACCAGATTGACGAAACCCATGCAGTTGGCGCCGCACACAGCCATTCCTGCTTTCGTCGCGACATCGGCGATAGCCTTGCCACGTGTGCGGCCGTCAGGTGTCTGCCCATAGGCGCGGCTGAAAACTACGGCACCCCCCGCCCCAGCCTCGGCGACAGAGGTGAAAGTGTCCACAAGCAAGGCATCGCCGACGGCAAGTGCGGCGCAGTCGACACCCTCCGGTATCGACGCCACATCGGGGTAGCAGGGCTGCCCATCGATCCGCTCATAGCGCGGATTGACCAGATGGACCTGTCCGGGAAATCCGAGACAGCGGATCGACCGCAGCAGGTTCGCCCCAAAGCTCTCAGGCTTGGGACTGGCACCCACGATCGCGAGCGTCCGCGGACGCAGCAGCTTCGAAACGGTCATCGGGCGCCCTTGGACAAGGAGGCGGCGTTCCCGGCCACCTGGGCAAGGAAGGCGCGTGTCGCGGCGACGCCATCATAGATCGCCTCTTCGGCGCTGCGGGCGATCGTGCAGTCGCCGATGGTGACGAACGGCACGTCCATGCCGCTCCCTAGCTCACGCTCGAGCGCGGTGTCCGGCGCATTGCCTGATGCGAGCACCACAGTGTCGACCCCATCCACGACGATCGGTTGGCCGCTCGCTCCGTGCAGGAAATAGGCGGTATCGCCATCGACGCCGAAAAGCCGGGCATAGGGAATGACCTCGATTCCCGCCTCATGCAGCTTTCCGGCCCAGTGATCGCGCACATATTGCTGCAGGTTTTGCCCGGCGCATATGCCGTTCACCGCCAGACGCACTTGGTGTCCGTTGCGGCTCAACTGTATCGCGACGCCGATGCCGATCCAGTCGCAGCGCCAGTCCGCCACCACCACGCGCGCGCCTGGCGCCGCCCTGCCCGCCAACAGGTCCGCCGCCTCCATGAGATGGCCGGCTTCATGTCCCTCGATCTCCGTCCCGACCGGAGCCGACCCCGTCGCGACGATGACGCCGTCTGGAGCGATCGTCTCGACCAAAGTCCGGGTGACACGGCTGTTCAGCCGCACGTCGACCTGCCGCAGCGCGAGTTCCGTGACGAGATTGGTGACCAGGCCGCCGAATTCCAGACGATCGGGCAAAAGCTGCGCCAGCAGCGCCTGTCCGCCGAGACGCGGCGCCGCTTCCGACAGGATCACCTTGTGTCCCATCTCCGCGGCGGTGACCGCCGCCTTCATCCCGGCCGGGCCGCCGCCAGCCACCAGCACCTTCAACGGACGGACGGCGGCCGGCGCCGCCGCGGGAAGACACAACTCCCTGCCGGTGGAAGGATTCTGGATGCAGGAAATCGAATAGCCGGCATGGAAATGGCCGATGCAGCCCTGGTTGCAGCCGATGCAGGCGCGGATTTCGTCCGAATGCCCCTCGCGCGCCTTGCGCGGCATATCAGGATCGGCGATCAGCGCGCGCGTCATGCCGCACATATCGGCCTCGCCGGCCGCGAGCACGCTCTCGGCGATCTGGGGCTGGTTGATGCGGCCGGCAACGAAAACCGGAACCGAAACGGAGGCCCGAATGGCCGCCGCCCTGGCAGCTACATAGGCCGTCGGAATCTCCATCGGCGGCACCACATGGATGGAACCGCCCAGGCTCGCCATCGTGCCCAGCGTCGTGTTGACGTAGTCGACCAGGCCTTCCTCCGAAAGCCGGCGGCAGATGCCGAGCACGGTTTCCTGGTCCAGGCCGCCCTCGTCGACTTCATCGGCTGAGATGCGCAGGCCCACCACGATGCCGTCCCCGACGGCGCGACGCACGCCAATCAGGCTTTCGCGCAAGGGGCGAAGCCGGTTCTCGGCCGAGCCGCCGTAGATATCCTGGCGGCGGTTTACCCCGGGATTGAGGAACTGCGCGAACAACAGGCCATGGCTTGCCATGAGTTCGACACCGTCATAGCCGGCTTCGGCGTAGCGTCTCGCGCTTTCCGAGGCGGAGGCGATGATCTCGGCCACCATCTCGGTCGGCATCTCTCGCGGGACGACATGGAACCGGTTCTCCGGCGTCGACGAGGGCGCGAAGACCACGCCGCGCATCCCGTTCACCATGCGCCGCGTGACCCTGCCGGAATGCGACAGCTGCCCGAACAGCTTGGCGCCGTGCCGGTGCACGGCGGCCGCGAGCCGGGCGTAATGCGGGATCGCGTCATC
>JAFKFE010000217.1 GCA_017308345.1 Alphaproteobacteria bacterium
GCGCCTTCATCGGCCCATGGATCGCCAAGAAATACGCCGGCAAGAACGTTGTCGTCCTGCACGACAAGAGCGCTTACGGCCAGGGCGTTGCCGACGCCGTGAAGGCGACGATGAATGCCGGCGGCCTCAAGGAGGTCGACTATGAAGGCATCAATGCCGGCGAGAAGGATTATTCGGCTCTGGTCACCAACCTGAAGGAACTCAAGGCGGACGTCGTCTATTTCGGCGGCTACCACCCCGAGGCCGGCTTGATCCTGCGTCAGGCGGCGGAACAGAACGTCAAGTTCCAGCTGATCATGCCGGACTCGATCGCCTCGCCGGAGTTCTGGCAGGTCGCCGGCCCGGCCGGTGAAGGCACCCTGTTCGTGTTCCCGTCCGACCCGCAGGCCAAGCCCGAGGCGAAGGACGCGGTCGCCAAGATCAAGGCCGGCGGCTTCACGCCTGAAGGCTTCACGCTGTTCTCCTATGCCGTGATCCAGGCTGTCGCCGAAGGCGTCAAGCGCGCCGGCACCGACGATCCGGCCAAGGTCGCGGAGGCGCTGAAGGACGGCAAGCCGATCAGCACCGTCGTCGGCGACGTCATCTTCGACGAGAAGGGCGACCTCAAGAACGCCAGCTACGACATCAACCAGTGGCACGACGGCAAATACGCGCCGATCCAGCCGTAAAGGTTCCGCGATCAAGGAAATGGCCGGGCTCGTCCCGGCCATTTTCGTTTAATGCATGTCGCCCAAAGTGACCTCGGTTTTGGGAAAGCGACATGCATAAAACAAAGACCTGAAGCGCGTCGCATGATCAGGTTCAACGCGATTTAGCCTTGGCCGTCCTCCGCGAACCGCACCAGCACCGTGCCGTCGCTCACCTGGGCCCCTTCGGCCGCGATCTCGGCGACCACACCGTCATGCGGGGCGGCGATCGTGTGTTCCATCTTCATCGCCTCGAGGATCAGAAGCGGCTGGCCCTTGATCACGGCATCGCCCGCCGTGGCGCGCACCAGCTTGACCAGCCCCGGCATCGGCGCGCGCAGGCTGCCCGAGGCGGCCCCGGCTTCGTCGGCCTTGGCCAGCGGATCGGGAACCGCGAAGGTGTAGCCGGCCGCGCCTTCGAAGACGGTGACGTGGCCGGGCCAGCGGGCCGTGCGCGGCATTGTCCTCAGATCGTGCGTGTTCACCGCGTCATGCGGCGCCTCCAGCGCCACCTGGAAACGGCCGTCCGGCCGTGCCGAAACCCGCGCCAGGATGTTCTCCTCGCGATAGTGCAGCCTGATACGGCGCGCGAGCGCATGGAAATGCGCGTATCCCGAGAGGGTGGACCAGGGATCGGCGGCCGGGCTCGGCATGCCGGCGTCCGTCGCGGCCAGCGCCGCCGCGGCGATCGTCTCGTCGCTCGGCGCGGGAATGGCGGTGAGCGCGTCCTGGTGCCTGCCGATCAGGCCGGTATCGACATCGCCGGCCGCGAAGTCGGGGTCAGCCGCGAGCGCCGCCAGGAAGGCGGTGTTGACGGTCGAGCCGGCCACTTCCGTCCGCGCCAGCATTTCGCGCAGCGCGCCGAGCGCCGTGGCCCGGTCCTTGCCGTGCACAACCAGCTTGGCGATCATCGGATCGTAGAAGGGCGAGATCGCGTCGCCGGCGCGCACGCCGGTCTCGATGCGCACAGCGGCGCCTTCCGGGGCTGCATCAGGGAATTTGAGATGATGCAGCGTGCCGGTCGCGGGCAGGAAGCCTTTCGCGGCGTCCTCGGCATAGAGGCGCGCCTCGAAGGCGTGGCCGGCAAGCACGATCTCACCTTGCGTTTTCGGCAGTTTCTCTCCGGAAGCCACACGCAATTGCCATTCGACCAGATCGACGCCGGTGACCATCTCGGTGACGGGATGTTCCACCTGGAGCCTCGTGTTCATCTCCATGAACCAGAAGCGGTCGGCTTTCAGCCCCTGAGACGCATCGACGATGAACTCGATCGTCCCCGCGCCGGAGTAATTGATCGCCTTGGCGGCCTTCACGGCCGCCTCGGTCATCGCCTTGCGCAACGCGGGCGTCATGCCGGGGGCAGGCGCCTCCTCGATCACCTTCTGGTGGCGGCGCTGGGCCGAGCAGTCGCGTTCGAAAAGATGCACGGCATTGCCGAAATTGTCGCCAAACACCTGCACTTCGATATGGCGCGGCTTGTCGACATATTTTTCCACCAGCACGCGGTCGTCGCCGAACGCCGCCTTCGCTTCGCGCCGAGCTCCGGAAAGCGCTTCCGAGAAATCGTCGGGATGGTCGACGCGCCGCATGCCCTTGCCGCCGCCGCCGGCACGCGCCTTGATCAGAACGGGATAGCCGATCTCACGCGCCTTGGAAGCAAGCAGCACGATCTCCTGCGCCTCGCCGTGATAGCCGGGCACCACCGGGACACCGGCCGTCTCCATCAGGCGTTTGGCGGCGTCCTTCAATCCCATGGCGCGGATGGAGGCGGCGGAGGGGCCGATGAAGACGAGGCCTGCCGCCATCACCTGGTCGACGAAGTCCGGGTTCTCCGACAGGAAGCCGTAGCCGGGATGGATGGCCTCCGCACCCGTGGCAAGGGCAGCGGCGACGATCCTGTCGCCGCGCAGGTAGCTTTCGCCGACGGGGGAGGGGCCGATATGCACCGCCTCGTCGGCCATCTCGACATGCAAGGCGCGGGCGTCCGCATCCGAATAGATGGCAACGGTGCGCACGCCCAGCCTGCGGGCCGTGCGAATGACGCGGCAGGCGATCTCGCCGCGATTGGCGATCAGGATCTTGCCGAACATGGTGCCCTCCCGTTTTTCTGCGGGTGGCGCCAGTCCAGCAGGCGCCGACTTACTTCGAAACCGCGATCGCGCAGCCGCCGCTCGCGGTTTTGACCTTCCACCTTTTGAAGCCGCTCTGACAGGCGCGCAAAGCAATATCCTCCGCGGCCTTCTGCGAAGGGGCGTTCAGCTTCATGCTGCAGAAAATGTGCAGATCCACGACGCGCGAATAGAACGTCGTGGCGTAGGCAGAATGGCCGCTCGCCGCGATATAGGCAAGGTAGGATTTGTAGCAGGCTTCCTTCGGATCGAGCGAGAGAGTCGGGGAGAAACGCTTGTCGCCGATCTTGCCGGCCAGCGATTCCGCCGAGCCGACGCTTGGTGCGACGAACGTAAGCAATCCCGCAAGTATCGAAGCAATCGCCTGCCGTGAGTATTTCGATGCCATTTTGACCCCGTCCCCATTTGAAAATGTAGGGTGAGGGGTAACGAATATTTTTCGTCCGTGCTAGCCGTCCGGATACAATCCACTCTTGCCTGTACCGAGGAATCTGTTGATCCATAAGTTCAGCCTTCCCCAGGAACAGCAACGGCACGCCGGTATAGTTCGGCCACTTGTTCGTCGAAACAGCAGAAAGTAACGGTCTCGAGCAGCGGGTCTTGGCGCAGAAAGTTGGTTACGGTGTTGACGGCGATGCCGGTCGCTTCATCCTTCGGATAGCCGTAGATACCGGTTGAGATGGCTGGGAACGCGATCGTCAGGCAACCCTGGTCGCTGGCGATTTCGAGTGAACGCCGATAGCACGAGGCAAGCAGTTCGGCCTCACCCCGGCCGCCGCCCTGCCAGACCGGCCCGACGGCGTGGATGACATAGCGCGCCGGCAGGCGATAGCCTTTGGTCAGCTTGGCGTCGCCGGTCTTGCAGCCGTTGAGCGTCCGGCATTCGGCAGCCAGCTCAGGGCCGGCCGCGCGATGGATGGCGCCGTCGACGCCGCCACCACCCTGCAGCGAGGAATTGGCGGCATTGACGATGGCGTCGACCGGGAGCCTGGTGATGTCGCCGGTGTGGATGCGGATCCTGTCGCCAAGAGCGCCCATCGTCACATCCTGAACACGCCGAATTTCGTCTCCTCGATGCCGGCATTGAGCGCCGCCGACAGGCTTAGCGCCAGCACCTCGCGCGTCCTTGCCGGATCGATGATGCCGTCGTCCCAGAGCCGTGCCGAGGAATAGAGCGGATGGCCTTCATGCTCATATTTCATCAGGATCGGCTTCCTGAACTTCGCTTCCTCCTCGGCACTCCATTCGCCACCCTTGCGCTCGATGCCGTCGCGCTTGACCATGGCGAGCACGGTGGCCGCCTGCTCGCCGCCCATCACCGAGATGCGCGCGTTCGGCCACATCCACAGGAAGCGAGGCGAATAGGCGCGGCCGCACATGCCGTAATTGCCGGCGCCGAACGAACCGCCGATGATGATTGTGAGCTTCGGCACCTTCGCGGTGGCGACCGCCATCACCAGCTTGGCGCCGTCCTTGGCGATGCCGCCGGCCTCGTATTTTCGACCGACCATGAAGCCGGTGATGTTCTGCAGGAAGATCAGCGGAATCCCGCGCTGGCAGCAAAGCTCGATGAAATGCGCGCCCTTCAACGCGCTTTCCGAGAAAAGCACGCCATTGTTGCCGAGGATGCCGACCGGCATGCCATGCAGGTGGGCGAAGCCGGTGACCAATGTGGTGCCGTAGTTCTGCTTGAACTCGTCGAATTCGGAACCGTCGACGAGACGCGCGATCACCTCGCGCACGTCATAGGGTTGGCGCAGATCCGTCGGCACGACACCGTAGAGCTCCTGCGGATCGTAAAGCGGTTGAATCGGTTTCTGCAGATTCAGGCCTACGGCTTTGTTCCGATTCAGATTCCGGACGATACGCCGGCAAATGGCCAGGGCGTGCTCATCGTCCATGGCATAGTGGTCGGCGACGCCGGACAGCCTGGTGTGGACGTCGGCGCCGCCGAGTTCCTCGGCGCTGACATCCTCGCCGGTGGCGGCCTTCACCAGCGGCGGGCCGCCGAGAAAGATGGTCGCCTGGTTGCGCACCATGATCGTCTCGTCCGACATCGCCGGCACATAGGCCCCGCCCGCCGTGCAGGAACCCATGACGCAGGCGATCTGCGGGATGCCGGCCGCCGACATGTTGGCCTGGTTGTAGAAGATGCGGCCGAAATGCTCGCGGTCGGGAAACACCTCGTCCTGGTTGGGCAGATTGGCCCCGCCGCTGTCGACCAGGTAGACGCAAGGCAGATTGTTCTGCAGCGCGATCTCCTGCGCCCTGAGGTGCTTCTTCACCGTCAGCGGATAATAGGTGCCGCCCTTCACCGTCGCGTCGTTGACGACGACCATCACCTCGGTCCCTTCGACGCGGCCGACCCCGGTGATGATGCCGGCGGACGGAATGTCCTCGCCATACATCGACCATGCCGCGAACTGGCCGACCTCGAGGAAGGGCGAGCCGGTGTCGAGCAATTGCGCCAGCCGCTCGCGCGGCAACAGCTTGCCGCGGCCCTGATGGCGCTCGCGCGCGTCATCGGAGCCGCCGCGTTCGATGCCGGCCGCCTTCTCGGAAATGTCGGCGACCAGCGCGCGCATGCGCTCGGCATTGGTGCGGAAAGTGTCGGAGGAGGGGGAGATCTGTGTTTGCAGTGTGGCCATGCCGTGCACTCATCAATTTCCGGACGGCGAAGAGGATGCCGCCCATTTCAATATCAGACGAATGAACCTTTGGATTTCGGCTTCATATCCTTTGGGAGGCAGGCCACGGAGACGTCCGCTGAGGTTCGTAACGTCTACTTCGATTTGTTTGATCTTAGGATTTCTAGCAATCAAGATTATGCGAGCTGGGTCGGCAGGGTCGAGCGATACCTTCCGGATCAGTCTCTGCTTCCGTAGGCGCCTGGCGATTTCCATCCTCAATTCGTTAATGCCCGTATTGCCGTTGGTCTTTGCGGCCATTAGCGCAGGCAGCATTGGCAAAGCGAAGGCGAGGAGCTGGCGTCGGCTAACTTCTCCCATCCGTGCTCACACCCCCTCCGCCATGATCTCGCGGCCGATCAGCCAGCGGCGGATCTCGCTGGTGCCGGCGCCGATCTCGTAGAGCTTGGCGTCGCGCAGCAGACGCCCGGTCGGGTAGTCGTTGATATAGCCGTTGCCGCCGAGCAGCTGGATCGCGTCGAGAGCCATCTGCGTCGCTTTCTCGGCCGCGAACAGCACGCAGCCGGCGGCGTCCTTGCGCGTGGTCTCGCCGCGGTCGCAGGCGGCGGCCACCGCATAGACATAGGCGCGGGCGGCGTTCATCGTCGAGTACATGTCGGCGAGCTTGCCCTGCACCAGCTGGAAGGTGCCGATCGGCTGGCCGAACTGCTTGCGCTCCTGCACGTAAGGCACGGCGACGTCGAGACAGGCCGCCATCAGCCCGATCGGCCCGCCCGAAAGCACTGCCCGTTCATAGTCGAGCCCGGACATCAGCACTTCGACGCCGCGCCCTTCCTCATGCAGCACATTCTCGAACGGCACCTCGACATTCTCGAACACCAGCTCGCCGGTGTTGGAGCCGCGCATGCCGAGCTTGTCGAGCTTCTGCGCGACCGAAAAGCCGGCCATCGTCTTTTCGACGATGAAAGCGGTGATGCCGCGCGAATGGCGCTCCGGGTCGGTCTTGGCATAGACCACCATCGTGCCGGCATCGGGGCCGTTGGTGATCCACATTTTCGAGCCGTTGAGCACATAGCGGTCGTTGCGCTTTTCGGCGCGCAGGCGCAGCGACACCACGTCGGAGCCGGCGCCGGGCTCCGACATCGCCAGCGCGCCGACGGTTTCGCCCGAGCAAAGGGCAGGCAGGTATTTCTCCTTCTGCGCCGGAGTGGCCCAGCGATTGATCTGGTTGACGCAGAGATTCGAGTGCGCGCCATAGGAGAGGCCGACCGAGGCCGACGCGCGCGAAATCTCCTCCATCGCCACGACATGCGCGAGATAGTTCATGCCGGTCCCGCCGAAATCGGGGTCGGCGGTGATGCCGAGCAGGCCGAGCGCGCCGAGCTCGCCCCATAGATGCGCCGGAAACTCGTTGGAACGGTCGATCTCCGCCGCTATCGGCGCGATCCTGTCCTGGGCAAAGCGCCGTACCGTGTCGCGCAACGCCTCGATGTCGGGATCAAGTCCGAAGCTGAGCGTTTTCGTGTACATGCCGTTCCTCCCTGCGCACGCCCCGGTCTTCGTGGGGATCGTGCCTGTATCAGAGTGCCACGGCATCCCCGGCGCGCCCGGTGGGACGCGCGGTGCCATGGCTGATTGTCGCGCCGACCAGGCGCATTGTCATCGAAAGATATGATGCCGTGACTTCAGCGATCGACAGTCGTTCACCCGGACGGAACCAGACGATGACGCCGGTCATCATCTGGATCAGCGCCATGGCCGTGAGTCCGGTGTCGTCGATCTGAAAGACACCGGCATCGACGCCGTCGCGCAGGACCGTGCGCAGTTCCTTCTCATAGGCTGTGCGCATCTTGAGGATCTGGGTCAGTCTTTCATGCGAGAGGCTGCGCAGCTCCATGTTGGAGACATGGGTGGCGTGACGTCGCTCGATGTGGAAGGCGATGTGGTTCTCGACATAGGCGGCAAGCCGGGTGACCGGATCGGCGCTCGTCGGTCGCGCCGCCGCCCAGGCGGCGAGCAGACCTTCCATATGCTCGCGCATCAGGGTGAACAGCAGGTCTTCCTTGGTCGGAAAATAGCGATAGAGCGCCGCCGCCTGCACGCCGACCTCCGCCGCCAGCTGCCGCATCGACATC
>JAFKFE010000218.1 GCA_017308345.1 Alphaproteobacteria bacterium
CGCCTGTTCATTGCCCTTGGCGTCGGCGTCGTCGTGGCAATCATTGCCTGGCTGGTCGGCCATTACTTCGCCGGTCGCGAACGCGCCAGGGAAGATCAGGCGGGATCCTGATCGACGGATGCCCCGCGAGGTTCAGATCGGCGCGCCGATAAGGCGCTCGATGACGGCTATGCCCCAGACACCGCCGGCGATCACGATCGAAATCAACACCGCAAGTGAGCCGCAGTCCTTGGCGAGCTGGATCTCGATGTTGAATTCGCGCGAAATCGCGTCGCAGGCTGCCTCGATCCCGGTGTTGAGCACTTCGACCATGATAAGGAGCAGCACCGCGCCGACCAGCAGGGCGTAGCCGCGCCAGGAGACGGAGATGAACCAGCCGGCTGGCAGGGCGAGAGCGAGCAACAGCAGTTCCTGCTGGAACGCCTTTTCGTGAGCGGCCAACTTGCGGAAAGCCCGAACTGAATTGACGAAAGCATCGATCAGCCGCTGCATGCCTCTGCCCCTTTGCGAGTCACCGGCAGGGGATATCGTAACGGCGGGATCAAGGGAATAAGGCAGCCGCCCCAAAATTCATCCGTCCGCGACCTTTATCGACGGCGTCGATTTTTCGAACTGCGGCAGCCCGTCCTCGATCGAATAGTAATCGCCCTTGTCGCCGACGAAGATGTGGCTCTGCCCGGAAAGGCCGCTCGGCCTCTCGAAGGATCCGGCCATGATCGAAATCGTGTCCAATTCATTGTGCTTCCAGAACAACAGCGAGCCGCAGGTACGGCAGAAGCCGCGTTTCGCCACGTCGGAGGCGCCGTACCAGCTGAGCGCGTCGGTTCCTTCTATGACGATATCGGCGTCCTTCGAAGCGGTTGCCGCGACGAAATGACCGGTTTGCCGACGACACTGCGAACAATGGCAGTAGACCACACCGCGCAATGGACCGCTTGTCCTGAACCGCACCGCCCCGCACAGGCACGATCCGCTGTGGTTGTCATCCATTCCGGCCTCCTTCGACATCATCTGCCCGGTCGTTACCGGATAGAATTTCAGTTCCGGGGCGATAGGGCACAGACAAATGCGACACTGAAGCGACGCGTTTCAGAAGCCGCGCCTGCACGGACTTACACCCAAGAGTAGCAAAGATAATGAGGAAATGCAGGCTATTAAGGAAACTTTAGCGGGACCGCATTTATGATTCCTACAAGCGATGGTCGCGATCGGGGACGCACCACCGCAAGCGCAATTCTGATTCAAATCCCCGCGTTAGCGACTCCCGGCGGTGGCAAGTCTCCGGTCGCACTGAAGGGGCAGTGAACAGAACATGCAGCCGGCAGCCGTTCCGACCGACAGGAATACCGACATCGCCAGCACGGTCGTGGCGACGATGCGGCAGCTCGGCGTGCTTGGCCTGCCGCGCAACTATGAGATCTTCTACGAGGCGCTCAGCGGCAGCAACCACGAACTCAGCCTTGCCGTCGTTTCGTTGAGCAACCGCCCGACCCAGGAGGACCTCGACGGCATCGGGCGCACCTTCTTCCCCCAGCATCACGGTCCGGCCATTGTCGAGCATGCCCGCGAGATGGTCGCCAGGGAGCTCGAGGACATCGCCGCGCTGTTGCGCAGCGAGCGCTCGCATATCGAGAAATATGGCCGCATCCTCGACGAGACCTCGAGCGGCCTGAGCAATCGCAGCCTGCTTTCGCAGGAACTCCTGCAGAAGATCGCCGGCGCGATGTCGGCCGCCACCAGTTCGACGATCGACCATGGCCGCCAGGTCGCCACCACGCTCAGCGAAAAGACAGCCGAGCTTGAAAGCGTCAAGTCGAAGCTCGAGGAGTACAAGCGCCTTGCCGACACGGACCCGCTTACACAGCTTTGGAACCGCCGCGCCTTCGACAAGGAGATCACCCGGATCTACAACAGCAACCGCGGCATCCTGTTCAACGCCTTGATCCTTGCCGACATCGATCATTTCAAGGACATAAACGATCGCTTTGGCCATCCGGTCGGCGACCGGATCCTGCAGATCATCGCCGATATCTTCCAGTCGAGCGTGCGTTCCGACATGTTCGTCGCGCGCACCGGCGGCGAGGAATTTGCGTTTATCGTCGAAGGCGCCAGCGAGGACGCTACATACGAAATCGCCGAGCGGATCCGCATGCTGATCGAGCAGACCCCGTTCACCAGCAGCCAGACCGGCATGAACTACGGCACCGTGACCATATCGCTGGGCATCTGCATGGCCTCGGAGGCGGAAGGCCCCGAAGATCTCTACACCAAGGCGGACCGTGCGCTCTATCGATCCAAGGTCGGCGGCCGCAACCGGGTCACCAGGCATTCTACGATGGCTGGCCGTCCCGCCAAGGGCTGGCTGCTTTACAAGAAAGACTGATAACCCTCAAATTTCGGTCGCAGCCCTTTCCAGGAGAATTTCTGTGGACTATATTTTCCACAGAAATGAATGGGTGCGACCATGCAACGTCCAGCCGCGGCCACGGCGACCGCCGAAAATGCCGTCATTACCAAGGCTACGCTGCGCGCGGCCGACCTGCTCGACATCACCGCAAGGACGCTCGCTTTGGTCATCGGTGTGTCGGAGGCGACGGTCTCGCGCATGCGCCGCCAGGAATTCCTGCTTGAACGCGGCACCAAGCCGTTCGAGCTGGCGGTGCTGTTCGTCCGCCTGTTCCGCTCGCTCGACGCCATCGTCGGCGGAGACGAGACCGTTGCGCGGGCCTGGCTGAGGAATCCCAACACCACGCTCGACGGCACGCCGGTCGAGAAAATCCTGACGATTGCCGGACTTGTCGATGTCATTGCCTACCTGGACTCCCGGCGCGCTCTCGTCTGAGGCCGTCAGGCTCGAAGGCAAGTACTGGCGCATGGTCGAGGCGCAGCATCGCGTCTCGACCCTCAAGCTGGTCGACACGCTGGACGAGCAGTCGCTGCTGGAGGACCTCATCGAGGACACCAAGCCGCATATTCCGCTGGAATGCCGCCATCTCCATTATCTTCTGGCAACGCCTTTTCGCTATGGCTCCGTCTATCCATACGGCTCGCGCTTCCGTCGCGCGGGCAAGACCAAAGGCGTCTTCTATGCGGCGGAAACAGTGCTGACGGCGGTGGCGGAAATGGCCTTCTACCGCTTGCTGTTCTTCGCCGAATCGCCGGCGACGCAATGGCCGAACGACGCGGCGGAATACACAGCCTTCGCCGCGGCGGTCAGATGCGACAGCGCCATCGACCTGACACGCCCGCCGTTCGATCGGGACGAGAAGGCCTGGACGCATGCCACCGACTATGCCGCCTGCCAGGCGATCGCCGACGTCGCGCGCGAAGCCGCGTTGCAGGCGATCCGCTATCGCTCGGTGCGCGACCCCAGGGGCGCGAACATCGCGCTGTTGACGTGCAAGGGTTTTGCCAAGGCAAAGCCGCTGGAGCCGCAGACCTGGCGCATCCGCATCGGCTCATTCGGCATCCAGGCGATCTGCGAATTTCCGGACAGACGGCTCGAATTCGCACGCACCGCCTTTGCCGATCCGCGACTGGCCGGCATGCGGTGGGAGCGCGGCCACTGAGCACGAAAAACTGTATCGAGATTCAGGCCGGACCGACAGACAGCTATGCCAGGATGTTCACCGCGCGCGCGGCAACCAGCGCGATCGTCAGGAGTGAGATCATCGCTTCGGCCATCATCAGGAGCTTCGCGCGCTGCGTGAGCGGCAGGGTGTCGGTCGGCGAGAACGCCGTGGCGTTGGTGAAGGCTAGGAACACATAGTCGACGAAGCCCGGTAGCCAGCCCTGTATCTCACGATCGGGCAGCGTCATTTGCGGGAACAGGAAGTCGGCATGCGCCCGCTTGACCAGGCCGCAGGTCGGCGGACCGCCCCTGTCGGTGCTCCAGAACCACAGCGCGAAGACGATCACATTGGTGACCCAGATGTTGAGGGCGTCGACGAGCAGCGTCGTGCCGGCGCCGGCATGCCCCTCGAGCAGCGCTCGCACCAGGAAAACCAGCGACCCGCAATTCATGATGCTGATGATGCCGGTCATCACCAATGCCGTGCGGCGGATATAGTGGCGCAATTGGCCGATGGCGTACCAATGTTCGTGGTCGACCGCCTTGCGCGTGGCCATTTGCGTCCAGGCCGTGGCGATCGACAAGGGCACCAGCAGCGCCGCCTCGATCGTCGGGGCCAGCCAGCGCGGACCGAAGGACAGGTCGTTGATGACGAGAAGCTGCAGGCAGATGATGACGAGAACCGCCGCGCGCGCCGACCAGAAGTCGAGCCCACGGTGATGAATGACGGCGTGCTGGTGGCGCATGAAGAAACCCGTATGGCTAGGACCGTGGCGCCGTGGGAGGCGCGCCAGCTCCACCAAGGTTCAGCCGCCCACGGTCCTGCCCGACGCGCCTGCGATGGGTTCCATCGCAATCTTGGTTTTACAATGTTGCGGCAGCATACATTTTCGTAAGCTTTTGCTATCGGACTGTTCAGAAATCCGATGGTGTGATTTTAGGCCCGCATGTCGAGAACCAGCGAATCCGTTCATCTTTGGCCGGCGGCAGCCACCGCGGAGCGCAATCCGTCTTCGATCTGGCACGGCCTGGTCCGGCACCCATGGCGAATGCTGGCGCTTTTATGCCTCACCCAGATCGCCTGCTGGACAGTCATGCCGGCGCTCGTCAACGTTGGGCCGCCATACGACGTCGTCGAGGGGTTCATGTGGGGCCGTGAATGGGTTCTGCTGACCTACAAGCACCCGCAGCTCCCCTGCTGGCTGCTCGAGATCAGCCATCTCCTGACCGGCTCGTTCCGCTGGCCGCAATACATGCTGTCGCAACTGCTGATCTCGACGACGTTCGTCCTCGTCTATCTTCTCGCGCGCGACATCATGGGCTCGACCCGCGCGCTCGCCGCCGTGCTGCTGATGCCCTCGATCTATTTCTTTGGCTGGCCAACCCCGCAATTCAACCACGACTACGCGCAGATGCCTTTCTGGGCCGGCATCTCATGGGCGCTGTGGCGCGCGGCGCGCGACGGTCGGCCGGGCTGGTGGATCGCCCTCGGCCTCGTTTCGGGCCTGGGGCTCTATGCCAAGTTCTCGACGGCTTTGCTGCTGGCGTTCGGTGGCGTCTGGCTTCTATACGACACACGGGCCCGGAGCCGGCTCGCCACCCCCTGGCCGTGGCTCGGCTTTGCGGTTTTTGTCGGCATCGCCACGCCGCTGGCGGTTGAGCTATTCCGACTCGACTTCCTGCCGCTCACCTACGCCGCGCATCGCAACGAGTGGGTGCTCGCCCACCGCGCCAGGCTTTACTACATCGGCGTTCAGCTTGCCGGCCTTTCCGCTGTCCCCGTCGTTCTTGCTCTTTCCGGTCTGCTGCGACGGCAAACAGGCCCCACGCAGGAACCCTTGCAGCCCCACGCGGTTCCCGAGCGAAACGCTGTTGTCTACCTGGCATGGATGGGCCTTGGGCCGGCGCTCCTGATCATGATCGCCTCGCTGTTTACGGGCACCGGCGAATCCTGGGGCGCAACGATGTACAATCTGGTGGGCGCCTTGGCGATCGCGCTTCTGGGTCAGCGACTGGGAGCAACGGAATTGCGCCGGTTGACGGTGCTGGCGCTGTTATGCGTAGTCGGCGTGTCGAGCGCCTACGCCGTCACCCGCTGGACCGGTTGCAACGTCCTCGGTCGCCTTCAGCCGGTATGCATGCCGGCGCGATCGATCTCGCAAGCGGCCGATGCGATCTGGCACGAGACAATGTCCGGGCCGCTGCGCATCGTCGGCGGAAACGACGGCGTAGCCAGGCTCGCCGGGCTGGAGGCCCCGGACCAACCCTCGATCTTCACGGCACTCGACAGGCGCCTCGCCCCATGGGTCACGGACCAGCGCCTGCGAGATCAGGGCATGCTGCTGGTATGGCCGAAGGGCTTGAAACTCACTCCCCAGCAGATGGCTTGGATCGACGGCCTGCCGGTCAAGACAGTGTCTTTCGACTGGTCGCTCAAGGCGCGGCCCCTGGAGATCAACTTTGCCGTCATTGCGCCCGGCAGAACCAGTTTCCCAGGCGACCCGGCCGGGCCTCCCGATCCGGAATGACCGGCAACTGAAATCCGCTCAAATTGAAAAAGGCGCCGGCTTCACAGCCAGCGCCTCCAATGATCAAGCGCCCGGGCGTCGCTCAGGCGTTGGCGACCTGCTTGTGCTGGATCGGATGGCTCTTCTTGAGCAGGTCCGATACCAGGAAGGCAAGCTCGATCGCCTGATCGGCGTTGAGGCGCGGATCGCAATGGGTGTGATAGCGGTCCTGCAGGTCCTCGGCCGTGATGGCGCGGGCGCCGCCCGTGCATTCGGTGACGTTCTTGCCGGTCATCTCGACATGGATGCCGCCCGGATGGGTACCTTCGGCGCGATGCACCTCGAAGAAGGTCTGCACTTCCTTGAGGATCCGGTCGAACGGCCGTGTCTTGTAGCCGGCCGCCTCGATCGTGTTGCCGTGCATCGGATCGGACGACCACACGACGCTGCGGCCTTCCTTCTTCACCGCCCGCACCAGCTTCGGCAGGTGCTCGGCCACCTTGTCGGCGCCGAAGCGGGCGATCAGCGTCAGCCGTCCCGGCTCGTTCTCGGGATTGAGCAGATCGATCAGTTCCAGCAAACCGTCCGGCGTCAGCGAAGGTCCGCATTTCAGTCCGAGCGGGTTCTTGATGCCGCGGCAATATTCGACATGGGCGTGGTCGGGCTGGCGGGTGCGATCGCCGATCCAGATCATGTGGCCCGATGTGGCGTACCAGTCGCCGGAGGTGGAATCGACGCGGGTCAGCGCTTCCTCGTAGCCGAGCAGCAGCGCCTCGTGGCTGGTGTAGAAATCCGTCTCGCGCAGCGCGAAATTGGTTTCCGACGTGATGCCCACCGCGCGCATGAAATCCATCGTCTCGGTGATCCGATTGGCGAGCGATTCGTACTTCTCGCCTTGCGGACTGTCGGCGACGAAGCCCAGCATCCAGCGATGCACGTTCTCCAGGCTGGCATAGCCGCCCTGCGCGAAGGCGCGCAGCAGGTTGAGCGTCGCGGCCGACTGGCGGTAGGCCATCTCCTGGCGCGCCGGATCCGGGATGCGCGACTTGGCGTCGAACTCGATGCCGTTGATGATATCACCTCGGTAGCTCGGCAACGTCACGCCGCCCTTGGTCTCGTTGTCGGAGGAGCGCGGCTTGGCGAACTGGCCGGCGACGCGGCCGACCTTCACCACCGGCTGCGCGCCGGCGAAGGTGAGCACCACCGACATCTGCAGGAACACACGGAAGAAGTCGCGGATATTGTCGGCGCCATGCTCGGCAAAGCTCTCGGCGCAGTCACCGCCCTGGAGCAGGAAGGCTTCGCCGGCGGCGACAGCCGCCAGTTGCTTCTTCAGCTTGCGCGCCTCGCCGGCAAAAACCAGCGGCGGGAAAGTGGCGAGCTGGGCCTCCGTGGCCTTGAGCGCGGCAAGGTCCGGATAGGCCGGAACCTGCTTGATTGGCTTTTCTCTCCACGAATTCGGCGACCATTTCGTCATCGCTGCACCCAATAT
>JAFKFE010000219.1 GCA_017308345.1 Alphaproteobacteria bacterium
GACGCTGCACAATGAGGACTACATCAAGGGTTTCGACAACAACGGCCAGCCGATCCGCGACGGCATCGACGTGCGCATCGGCGACACCGTGGTGATCCAGCGGGCAGGGGACGTCATCCCGCAGATCGTCAGCGTCGTCATCGACAAGCGGCCCGCCGATGCGGTTCCTTACGAATTCCCGCATACCTGCCCGGTCTGCGGCTCGCCGGCGACGCGCGAGATCAACGAGAAGACCGGCAAGGAGGATTCGCGCCGGCGCTGCACCGGCGAGCTGATCTGCGCAGCCCAGGCCGTGGAGGGGCTGCGCCATTTCGTGTCGCGCGGCGCGATGGATATCGAGGGCCTCGGCGCCGAAAACATCGACCTTTTCTTCAACTCCGGGCTGGTCAAGACCGCGGCCGATATCTTCACGCTGAAGGATCGTCGTCCGGCCGTCACCAAGGCTCTGGCCGAGCGGCGCGAGGAGCAGGCGCGGCTGCGCGAGGAAGCATCGGGCAAGACGCGCAAGAATGTGCGCAGCGCCGAGGAGCGCAACTATGAAGGCCTGGACAAATTGTTCGCCGCCATCGACGCGCGGCGCGAGCCGGAGCTCGACCGCTTCATCTTCGCGCTCGGCATCCGCCATATCGGCGAGACGACGGCGGCCGTGCTTGCCCGCCAGTTCTCGACCATCGAGGAACTGATCCGCGTCGGCAAGGAGACGGCGAAGGCGGAGGATCCGCACAGCGTCTTCCCGTCGATCAACGGCATCGGCGACACGGTGATCAACGCGTTGCGCGACTTCTTCGGCAACGAGCGCAACGACGACGTGCTGGATGCCTTACTCGCTCAAGTCCATCCGAAGCCTTACGTCATGGAAATCTCGGCCGGCAGCGAGGTCTCCGGCAAGACGGTGGTGTTCACCGGCACGCTGGAAAAGATGACGCGCTCGGAAGCCAAGGCGATGGCCGAGCGCCTTGGCGCCAAGGTCGCGGGTTCGGTTTCGGCCAAGACCGACCTTGTGGTGGCGGGTCCAGGCGCCGGCTCGAAGCTGAAAGTTGCAAGCGAGCTCGGCATCGAGGTGATCGACGAGGACACCTGGCTGCAGCGCATCGGCAGGGGCGGCTGATGGCCGGCGCGTTCGAGGGTTTTGGACGGAAGGCCATCCCGTTCCTGAAGGCGCTCGACTTCCACCAGAGCCGCGAGTGGTTCCAGGAGAACCGCGACCTTTACGAAAGCGAGTTGCACGAGCCGTTCTGCGATCTCGTCGAGACGCTCAGCGAGCGCTTTGCGGCAGCGGGCCTCGGCCTGCGCGGCGACCGCAAGAAATCGCTGTTCCGGATCAATCGCGACGTGCGCTTCTCAAAGGACAAGCGACCCTACAACCGGCATCTGTCGGCCATCCTGTCGCCGGACGGGACCAAGATGGAGCAGGGCGTCTTCTACGTGCATATCGGGCTCGAGCGCTGCTTTGCCGGTGTGGCCTGGTGGCAGCCGGCGCCCGAACTGCTGCAGGCGATGCGCAAGGCGATCGTGACCAAGCCGGCCGCTTTCCGCGGCATGGTCTCGTCGCTCGGGAAAGCAGGTCTGGCGCTCGATGCCGAAGACCGGCTGAAGCGGGCGCCACGCGGCTTCGAGGATGTCGGCGACGAGGATCTCGCCCAGGCGGTGCGCAACCGGCATTTCGTGGTCCGGCACGACATCGATCCGGCGACGATCCATTCGCCGGCGCTGGTCGACGACCTCGTCGGGTTCACCCTGAACGCCAAGCCTCTGCTCGACTGGGGCAGGGCGATCCAAGGGACGTCTGTGGCGGCCTGATGTTCCTTGTCCGCCCCGGGCGTGATCGGGCCAGCACCCCTACATCCGCATCAACAGGCCGCCGTCGACGGGGAGTTCGATGCCGGTGATGTAGCTCGCGGCATCCGAGAGCAGGAACAGCGCCGCGTTCGCCATGTCCTGTGGCGTGCCGATGCGGCCGAGCGGGGCATAGTTCGCCACGGCGGCGCGTTTGTCCTCGGTGTCCCAGCGCGCCTGCAGCGGCGTCAGCGCCATGCCGGGGCAGATCGCGTTCGAGCGGATGCGTTCGGCGGCAAGCTGCATGGCGAGCGACTTGGACAGCGCGCACACGCCGGCCTTCGAGGCCTGATAGGCGTCCTGCGGGTTCGGGTCGCCGCGATACCACTGGATGGTCGAGAAATGCACCATGGCGCCGCCGCGCCCGCCGGCGCGCATATGGGGAACCACGGAACGCGCGGTGTGCACGAAGGACTTCAGGTTGATCCTGAAGACGTCGTCCCAGACGCCGAGATCCATGTCGAGCGCAGACTTGTCGCGGCCGAACCACAGCACGCCGGCGACATTGGCAAGATAGTCGATGCCGCCGCGTTCGCGGCCGGCGGTGCCAATGACCTGTTCGACGAAGGCAGCATCGGTGAGGTCGCCCTGGGCGAAGGTAAGCCGATCGTCATATCCGGCAAGCGAGGCCGGACGCGCCTTCACGTCGATGGCGGTGACGGAGGCGCCGGCATCGAGCAGCGCAAGCGCGATGGCCTCGCCCATGCCGCCGCCGGCGCCAGCCACCACCGCATGCCTGCCGGTGAAATCAAAGACGACCATCCGTCACCCCTCTTGATGTTGGCGCCAAGGCGCGATGGCGGGACAATAGGGGCGGACAAAAAATCCATCAAGCCGTATTCGAAAAAAATTGCCAAAATGGAAAATCGCGATATCGTGCCGCGATTGACGGCTTTCCTTTTGGGTGGATTTCAAGACCATGAACCTGCATTCCGGCGCACGGACCTTCTCGGTGACCTCTCCTGTCGACGGTTCGACCTATGCCACGCGAAACTATGCCGACGGCGCCGAGATCGAGGCCGCGGTCGCCCGGGCTCGCGCGGCGCTGCCGGCCTGGCGGCGCACGCCGCTGGCCGAGCGCCTGGCGATCCTTCTGCGCTTCGGCGAGGAGATGAAGGCGCGCGCCGCCCCGCTTGCCGAAGCGGTGGCATGGCAGATCGGCAGGCCCTTGTGGCAGGCCGACGAGACGCCGCGCCTGGCGCTGGTCGGCGAGCTGCTCGCCGGATCTGCTCCAGAGGCCCTGGCCGATGTGCCGTACCCCTCGGAGGAAAACATCCGCCGCTACGCCAAGCCGATGGCCGGCGGCCTGCATCTGTCGATCTGCGCGTGGAATTATCCGACCGCGATGCTCGGCTACCTGGTCACGTCGCCGCTTGCGGCAGGCAATGTGGTGATCTTCAAGCACTCCCCGCAGACGCCGTTGATCGCGGAGCTTGCCGAGGAGGCCTTCCGCGCCGCCGGCGGACCGGAAGGAGTCTTCCAGAGCCTGCATCTCGACCATCCGGATGCCGAGCGGCTGATCGCTTCCGGCGTCCTCAACGCCGTCAATTTCATCGGCTCGGTCAATGGCGGCCGGAGGGTGCATGCGGCCGCCGCCGGCACCTTCACCCAGGTGCATCTCGAGCTCGGCGGCAAGGATCCGACCTATGTGCGTTCCGACGCCGACCTCGAGGCGGCGGTTCCGCTGATTGCCGAGGGCACCTATTCCAATGCCGGCCAGTCCTGCTGCTCGGTCGAGCGCATCTATGTCGACCGCTCGATCCACGACCGCTTCGTCGAGGCGCTGGTCGCGGAGACCGCGAAGTGGAGCATCGGCCATCCCATCGGCGAAAAACCGATGGTGGGTCCGGTGGTGCGCGCGGTTGCGGCCGACACCATCCGCGGCCTCACCGAAAACGCGGTGCGGGCAGGCGCAAAGCGCCTGATGCCGCAGGACGGGGCGCTCAAGGCGGCCAGCCTCGGCACCGCCTATGTCGCGCCCGAGGTGCTGACCGGCGTCGACCATGGCATGCAGATCATGCGCGACGAGCTGTTCGGTCCGGTGGCCTGCGTCCAGGCGGTCAGCGGCGACGACGAAGCGATCCGGCTGATGAACGACAGCGACTACGGCTTGAGCGCCTCGATCTGGACGCGCGATGTCGAGCGCGGCGTGGCGCTGCTCGACGAGGTCGAGGCCGGCACGGTCTATCTCAACCGCTGCGATCACGCCGACCTCTATCTGCCCTGGGGCGGCATCAAGAATTCCGGTCTCGGCCGCACCAACGGGCGCGCCGGCCTGATCGAAGCGACGGCGGCGAAGGCTTACCATGTCCGTTCCGTCATCGCCTGACCGCCAAGGGCATCCGGCCGTGCGGGACCTTGAAAAGCTGGGCGATGCGGCCGTCGCGGCGCTTGCCGCGGACGGCGTGGAGCGGCTGTTGCCGGATGCGGCCAGCCCCTATCTGCTGATCGCCGAACATGCCGGCAATATGGTGCCGGCGCCGTGGCGCGATCTTGGCCTGGCGGAGCCCTATCTCGACACGCATTTCGCGGTCGATATCGGTGTCGATGCGCTGACGCGGCGGCTCTCGCAAACGCTGCGCGCGCCGGCCGTGATCGCGCGCTATTCGCGCCTGTTCCTCGACTATAACCGGCCGGCCGAGGAGTGGGACTTCATGCGGCCGGACCTCGGCGGCATTCCCGTGCCCGGCAACCTGGCGGTCGATGCCGCCGATGCGAGGCTGCGCAGGCTTGTCGCCTGGGCGCCGGTCGAACGCGAGATTATCGAAGCCGCCTTACGCCGTCGGGCGCTGATCTCGGTGCATTCCTTCACGCCGGTGATGGGCGGGGTGAAGCGCAATGTCGATATCGGCGTGCTGTGGCGGGAACAATCGCCCTTCGTCACCTCGGTGCTGAAAACGCTCGGGACCCAGGGCGCGGAAGCAGGCTTCAGGATCGGCGACAACGAACCCTACGACTGGCGCCAGGCCGTGGGCTACACGTTGAACCGGCATGGGCTGCAGCAGCGCCGGCCCTGCCTCTACCTCGAGGTCCGCAACGACCTGCTTGCCGATCCGGAAACTTTCGAACGCATCAGCCGCCTTCTCGAAAAGGCCTTTTCCACCGTCGCGATATCCCTATGGCCGCAATCAGCCGCAGCCGTCTGAAGGCTGGACGCTCAAATAGCGGAACGCCAGAGCGGTTCGCCGTTTCACGGAAACGGCGAACCGCTCTATCTCTTTGTTTTTACGCAATTCCGGACGGAAAACCGCTCACACTTTTCCTGGAATTGCTCTAGAGCTTGTCAAATTGGAAACACGACAGCCAAGGGCGTGGACGATGCAAGGCAATGTGGGGAGCAAGATCCGCGATGCGCGCAAGCAGCAGAACATCACCTTGCGCGATCTCAGCGAGCGCTCCGGCCTTTCCGTTTCGCAACTGTCGAAGCTGGAGAACGGCAAGGCCAGGCTGACCGTCGATATCGCGCTGATGATCGCCGGCGTCCTCCACGTGCCGGTGGCCTCCTTCCTGTTCAGCCCGAAGCCCGGGCCGCAGGCGCGCCGCTCGATCACGCGCGCCGGCAGCGGCATCCTGCATGAAGGCAACGCCATGGAGTTCGAGGTCTTGTGCAGCGATTTCCGCGACAAGACCAATATTTTCTGGCGCGTCACCCTGCGCGCCAGAAGCTTCGAGGAAAATGGCGGCTGGCGCAGTCATTCGGGTGAAGAGTTCATCCATGTGCTGAGCGGCAGCCTGCAGCTGCACACGCTCCATTACGACCCGACCGTGCTGCAGCCCGGCGACAGCATCCTGTTCGACGGCGAGATGCAGCACGCCTATGTGGCGCTCGGCGACGAGCCCGTCATCATGCTGATGTCGAACACGGTGCCGCGCGATGGGCTGCCGCCGGGAATGGGTGCCTGACGAACTGGCCGAGACCTTTCCGTTCAAGAATTTTTCTAAAATGGAAAAAAATACTTGTTATGGAAAAGTCGGAGGACTAGCATCCTTTTGACCGGCCGACAGGAGAACAGCCAGCGGCCGGAAATGGGAGAGATGGCCGATGCTGTCGGTTGAGGCAGTCAGCAAGACATTCGGAGGCGTGCAGGCATTGCGCAGCGCCTCGCTGACCTGCGAGGCCGGCGAGATCCTCGGTCTCATCGGTCCGAACGGCGCCGGCAAATCCACCCTCGTCAATGCCATCTCCGGCGTGCTCAAGCCGGACAGCGGCAAAGTGCGCCTAGCGGGCGAGGAGATCACCGGCCGCGGTCCGGAGCATTGCGCGCGGGCAGGGGTCGGCCGCACCTTCCAGACGATCAGGCTGTTCAAGGATTTGACCGTTCGCCAGAACGTCGAGGTCGCGCATATCACCTGCCGGGCCGTGCGCCCCGACGCCGCCGCTCGGATCGGCGTCGACCAGTTGCTGCAGCAATATGAGCTGGCTGGCTTCGCCGACAGCCCGGCCGGCACGCTGCCCTATGGCAGCCAGCGCCGGCTCGAGATCGCCCGCGCGCTTGCGCTGGGGCCGTCGCTGCTACTGCTCGACGAGCCGGCGGCCGGCCTCAACGAGGCCGAGTCGGAGACGCTTGCGATCGCGATCGAAGGCATCCGCCGCGATGTCGGCTGCGCCACCATCGTCATCGACCATGATCTGCGCTTCATCAATCGGCTCTGCGACCGGCTTTATGGACCAGGGCCAGGTGATCGCTTCTGGCGAAACGGAAGCGGTGTGGCGCGATCCGCGCGTCATCGAGGTCTATGTCGGGCAGTCGGAGACCGCCTGAAGGCCGTGAGAACAACCACAATGAGAGGAAGGAGGGGTAGAATGGAAAAGATTTTGCTGGAGGCCGCGGTGCTTACCGCCGGCCTGTTGCAGGCCGGACAGGCCGGCGCCGCCGATCTGAAGATCGGGCTCGCGGTCGCAATGACCGGCGCCTACGCGCCCTATAGCGAGGCCGAGGGCGCGCGCTGCATGGCCGACAGGCTGAACAAGGCGGCGGGCGCGAACGACCCCAAGGTGGAACTGATGATCGAGGACAACCGGTCCGATCCGCAGCTCTCGGTCTCGCTCGGCCAGAAATTCCTCGATGCCGGTGCGCAGATCATCACCGGCGTGCCGTTCCCGGATGCGCTGATCCCGATGGCGCAGACCGCGCAGCCTTACGGCGCAACCGTGTTCTCGGCGCCGAACACGCAGCTCGAGATGCAGCAGGCCGGGCTCGACAATTTCATCGCCGGCGCGGTGCCGGACCCGATCAATGCCGCCGCCACCGCCGACGCGCTCTACGGCAAGGGCGCGCGGACCGTGGCGCTGATGGTGTCGCCTGATGCCGGTTCCTATTCGGAAAAGCTGCCGGAGTGGTTCGGCGAGGTGTTCGAGCATCTCGGCGGCAAGGTTGTCGGCAAGTTCAACTATTCCTACGGCACCACCGACTGGTCGCCGCAGATCGCCTCGATCAAGGCGCTGCCGCAGAAGCCGGATGCGATCCATATCTGCGCCGTGCTGCCGGATGTCGGCATCCTGATCCGGCAATTGCGCGCCAATGGCTATGACGGTTGGGTGGCCGGCTGCGACGCCTTCGACGACAAGTCGCTGGAAGGCACCGTCGGCGATCCGAAGTCGCTGGAAAAAGTGATGTTCGCGACCCATGGCGCGACCGGCGTCGACGGCCCGATCGACAAGTTCCTCGCCCAGTGCAAGGCCGACGGCTACAAGATCAACGGCATCTTCGACGCGCTCGGCGCCGACGATCAGCTACGAGGCGGCCAAGAAGGCCGGCACCGTCGAGCCCGCCGCCTTGCGCGAGGCGATCCGCGCGCCCGGTGGCTATCCAGGCACCACGGCGCCGACGATCTCCTTCGCCGAGAAGAAGGGCTATCCGGTGAAGGCCGTGCCGGTGATGGGCTTCGCCGACGGCAAGCGGGTGCTGATCACCGACACGCCGCCGACTTTCGTTCCGGCACTGAACTAAAGCGGGGCGGGAACACGTGCTGAAGGTCGAGAAGCTTGTCGTGCGCTATGGCGCCGTCACGGCGGTGCGCGAGCTGTCGCTGGAGGTCGGGCAGGGCGAGCTTGTCGCCCTGCTCGGGCCCAACGGCGCCGGCAAGAGCTCGACCATCAACGCGCTGACCGGCCTGGTCACGCCGGCTTCGGGGCGCATCGTGCTCGACGGCAAGGACATCTCGCATGTCCGCACGGAGGACCGCATCCGCGCCGGACTGACTTCGACACCGGAAGGCCGGCATATCTTCTCCAACCTGAGCGTCGGGGAGAACCTGCGGCTGGGGGCGGCGACACGGCGCGACCCTGCCGGCGTGCGCCAGGACATCGAGCGGTTCCTGTCGCTGTTCCCGGTGCTTTCCGAACGCTATGGCCAGGCGGCGGGCACGCTTTCGGGCGGCGAACAGCAGATGCTGGCGATCGCCCGTTCGCTGATGTCGCGGCCGAAGCTCCTGCTGCTCGACGAGCCGTCGCTCGGATTGGCGCCCAAGATCGTGGCGCGCATCTTCGATTTCATCGGCGAGCTGAAGGCGCAAGGACTGACGCTGCTGGTGGTGGAGCAGAACGCCAAGCAGGCGCTGCGCTTCGCCGACCGCGTCTATGTCGTGAGCTCGGGCACGCTGCGCTATGACGGACCGCCGGCCAGGCTCGCCGACGAGCACGGCCTGTTCAACCTCTATATCGGCGGGTAGGCGGCGACATGGACTATGCCCTACAGCAACTCCTCAACGCGCTCGCCTTCGGCGCGGAATATTCGCTGGTGGCGCTTGGGCTGGCCGTCGTCTTCTCGATCATGGGCCTGGTCAATTTCGCGCATGGCGAGATCATCGGCGTCTCGGCCTACAGCGTGTTCCTGGCCGCGGCGCTCGGGCTGACCTCGCCATTCGTCGCGGTGCTGATC
>JAFKFE010000220.1 GCA_017308345.1 Alphaproteobacteria bacterium
TGCTCAACCAGGGCATGGTCATCATGAACGGCTCGGCGATGAGCAAGAGCCGCGGCAACCTGGTGCGCCTCTCCGACCAGCTCGACGAGCACGGCCCCGACGCGGTGCGCCTCACGATGGCCGAACCGCTCGCCCACCGGGCTCAGGTGGTGAGGGATGTCCAGATTGGCCTAGGATTGCCGATCCTTCTGGTGATCCCGGCCGCGTTTGCCGCCGTGGTGCTGGCGGTGCGCAGAAGCACAAGGCCGCTGCGGGCGTTCCGCGAACAGCTCGAAACCCGAAGCGAGAGGGATCTTGGGCCTGTCGCGTCCGGCGAATTGCCCAGCGAGCTAGCCCCGTTGGCCGCCACCTTGAACGCGCTGCTCAGGAGGCTCAGGGCCGCCTTCGAGGCCGAACGCAGCCTCGCCGCCAACACCGCCCATGAACTCAGGACCCCACTTGCCGGCGCGATTGCCCAGGCGCAGCGCATCCGCAAGGAAACCACGGAACCACAGATCGAACAGCGGGCGGCGCCAGATGTCGGATCTGCGCGCGACCCTGCGCGTGGTTGTCGACGACTTGGGCAGGAGCATGCCACGCGGCAGGGTGTCCCTGCATGTGCCGGGATCTCCGGTGATGTCCGACATCGATCCCGATGCCGCCGGAATCCTTTGCCGCAACCTCGTTGAGAACGCGCTGCGCTATGGCAGCGAGTCGTCGCCGGTCGAAGTGACCCTCGATCCCGATGGGCTGCTGACGGTGTCGAATGACGGACCCGTCGTGCCGCCCGAGATGCTGGCGAAGCTGGCGGATCGTTTTGAACGAGGTGAAACTTCGGCCCGCGGCGGCGGCATCGGGCTGTCGATCGTTTCAGCGATCGCCGACCGCATCGGCAGCCGGCTCGTCCTCAGATCGCCGAGGCCCGGCACGCAGTCCGGCTTCGAAGCCAGCGTCAGGTTCGCAACCACAAGCCAATCCATGTCGAGGGATTCGTCCTGAACCCGGCCGGGTGCCTGGTGATGCCTGGTCGTTGAGACCTCAAACGCTCTCGAGATAGGTCTCGATCTCGAAGTCACTGACATTCAGCGCGAACGTGTTCAACTCCTGGCGCTTGCAGGCGACGAAAGCGTCGCGCAGCACGGCCGGGAATATCTCGGCGACACACGGGCCGGCCTCGAAGGCGGCGATGGCCGAGGCCCAGTCCGGCGGCAGCTTGGCGAGCGGCAGCCCCTGGCCCTCGCCGCCGGTCGGTTCGCCGGGCGAGAGCTGGCGCTCGATGCCGATCAGCGCCGCGCCGAGGATCGCGGCAAGCACCAGATACGGATTGGCGTCGGCGCCGGAAACGCGATGTTCGATGCGGCGCGCGGCCGAAGGCCCGCCCGGGATGCGGATCGCCACCATGCGGTTCTCGTAGCCCCAGGCGACGGCGGTCGGCGCGTAGGATCTGGGCCGCAGGCGGCGGTAGGAGTTGAAATGCGGCGCGAACACCAGCGTGCTTTGCGCCATCGCCGCAAGCAGGCCGCCAACGGCATGGCGCATGGTGTCGGAGCCCTGGTCGGAGCCGTCGTCGAAGATGTTTCGACCGTCCTTGTCGAGCACGCTGAAATGGACGTGGAAACCGTTGCCGGCGCGTTCGCCGTATGGCTTCGCCATGAAGCAGGCGGCGAAGCCATGCTTGCGGGCAATCCCCTTCACGGTGCGCTTGAAGAGCACCGCATCGTCGGCGGCGCGCAGGGCATCGGGCACATGGTTCAAATTGATTTCGAACTGGCCGACGCCGTTCTCGGCGATCGCGGTGTCGACCGGAATGTCCTGCATGCGGCAGGCTTCGTAGACATCGTGGATGAAGGCCTCGAAATCGTCGACCTCGTCGATCGAGAGCGCGGCGTCGGAATCGAGGCGCCTGCCGGTGACCGGCGAGACGGGGCCGACCGGGCGCTGTGATGTCGGGTCGACGAGATAGAATTCGAGTTCGGTGGCGGTGACGGGCGTCAGGCCAAGCGCGGCGTAGCGGTCGAGGATGCGGGCCAGCGCGCGGCGTGGGTCGCCCAGATAGGGCGCGCCGGCATCGTCCGCCAGCCAGACCGGCAGCAGCGCGGTCGGATGGGCCGTCCAGTTCACCGGCAATATGCCGCGCCCGGTCCAGTGGCAAAGCCCGTCGGCGTCGCCGGTCGAGAACACCTGGGCGTTGCCTTCGATGTCCTCGCCCCAGATGTCGAGGCCGATGGCCGAATAGGGCATGCGCAGCTTGCCTTCGAGCGCCTTGCGCGCCTGCTCGACCGGAATGCGCTTGCCGCGCATGATGCCGTTCAGGTCGCACACCGCCGCCCTCAGGCTCTGGATGTCCTTCCTGCTTTCAAGCCAGTTCAAAACGTCCGTGATCGCATCGCTCAATTTCCAGCCCCTTTTTAGGCGCTGTAGCCCTTGCAGGCTACGATATCCAATTTTCAGCTTGTGAGTTCATGAAGGCCGCATCGGCTGTCGCCGAATGGCTTTTCTTCATTTTTTCAAGTCACTAGCTGGGATATCGGGTGGCATTTCAGGTCCATTTTCGCGATCTGCGATCGCAACATAGCGATATGGTCTGCGAAAGCCAAGCCGGATTCGGCGCGCGTTGGCTAGTGGCGCAGTTCGGGGAACCTCACCTGCGCGAGGATATGCGTGGCGCCCTCGTCAATGTCGCGCATGATCGCCTTACGCGCCCGCTCGCCGTCGCCTGCCTCGATCGCCGCCACGACCTCCTCGTGGTAGTCGATGCCAAGGATGCCGGCGAGATCGTCCTCGAAGCCGATATGCAGGTTCCGCAAGAAAGGCCCAACCTGCATCCACACCGTCTCGATGAGGAAGATCATCTGTTCGTTGCCGCAATGGCGGTAGATCGAGAATTTGAAGTCGTGGTTCCTGCGCAGGTAGTTTTCGATCCCGCCATTGCGGGCGGCTTCGGTCAGTTCGGCGCAGTGGCGCCGGATCGCGCGCAGATTGTTGCCGTTGATGCGTTTTGTGGCGAGCTCGGTCGCCGTGCCTTCCAGGATGGTGCGCACCGCCGTCAATTGCGAGAAGCGCTCGGCGGAGATCAGAGGCACCTCGACGCTGCCGTTCGGCATCGGGCTCAGCGCCCTCAGCGCCTGCAGCCGGGTGAATGCGCTGCGCACCGGCATGTCGCTGGTGCCGAGCTCCTTGGCGAGCTTGCGTGAGGTCAGCTTCTGGCCGGGCTGGAACTGGCCCGACATCAGGGCCCGCACGAGCGCAAGATAGACTTTCTCATGCAGTGGAACGGTATCGACAGCGGTCAGTCCGAATCGCGATTTGTCGGCCATTGGCTGCGTACTTCATTCGTCCTGAAATCTATCCGCCGCCGTAACATCTGGCCGGCGGTTCTTGTGGCCGCACGATAGACGGTCAACGCGCGCCGTCGCAAGCGAGAGCTCGCTTGCCTCCCCAACCGCTTCATCGCGACGAGCGCGCTATCTCTTCCGCAGTCGACGCCGTTGGCCTGATTTGACGGCCATTGCCATCCGACAATATGGTCGGCCGCAACCGCACGAAAGAGGCAGTCATGGAACAATGCTGGCGCTGGTATGGTCCGAACGATCCGGTAACGCTCGACCACATCAAGCAGGCTGGTGCCACGGGCATCGTCACGGCGCTGCACGACATCTATGACGGCAGCGCCTGGCCGCTCGACGCCATTCTGGAGCGCAAGCGCATCATCGAGGCGGCGGGCCTGACATGGTCGGTGGTGGAAAGCATTCCGGTCCACAACTCGATCAAGACCGGAACGCCCGAACGGCAGCGCTACGCGGGCTGGTACAAGGACACGATCCGGGCGCTGGCCAAGGCCGGCATCTCCACTATCTGCTACAATTTCATGCCGGTCGTCGACTGGACACGCACCGATCTGATGTACCGGCTGCCGACCACCGGCTATGCGCTGCGCTTCGACGCGCTCGACTTCGCCGCCTATGATGTCTTCGTGCTGAAGCGGCCGAACGCCGAGGCAAGCTACAGCCCGGCGCGGCTCGAGGAAGCGGAAGCGCGGCTCAAGATCTTGAGCGGCGGCGACATCGACAAAATAGAGCGCAACCTGATCGCCGGTCTGCCGGCCACCGAGCGCACCTACAATCGCGAAACGATGCGCGATGCGCTCGCCGATTACGCCGCGATCGGCCCGGCTGAACTGCGTGCCAATCTCGCCTGGTTCCTGAAGGAGATCATCCCGGCCGCCGAGGAAGCCGGCGCGCGCATGTGCATCCATCCCGACGACCCGCCCTTCTCGCTCTACGGCCTGCCGCGCGTCGTTTCCACGGCCGACGACGCGCGCTTCATCCTGGGAGTGGTCGACAGCCCTTCGAACGGTCTTACCTTCTGCACAGGCTCCTATGGCGTGCGCGCCGACAATGATCTGGTCGAGATGATCGAGGCGTTCGGGTCGAGAATCCATTTCGTGCATCTGCGCAACGTGGCCCGCGAGGCGGATGGCTCGTTCCACGAGGCCGAGCATCTGGAGGGGTCGACCGACATGGCGGCCGTGGTTCTGGCGCTGATGAAGGAGGAGGCGCGCCGGCGCGAGGAGGGCCGGTCCGACTGGCGCATCCCGATGCGGCCGGATCATGGTCATCTGCTTGCCGACGATATCGGCAAGACGAAGATCAATCCCGGCTATTCGTTGATCGGCAGGCTGAAAGGCCTTGCCGAGCTGCGCGGCATCATGCGCGCCGTGGAGCGGTTCGAACTGGCTTGACGCGAACCGGCGCGCCTCTTGCCCGGAGACGAGCTTCAAGCCGCTTGGCGGTCCGACCCGTCCGGTCAGTTGGCGGGAGCGCTCTCCAATCGAGGTTGAATCTCGTTCGTCCTGGCAACGTAGCTGCGCCAGCCGCCGTAGACAGAGATGTCCGTGGCCGCCGCCAGGCCGGCGCTCTCGGCCAGGAAACCCTTCGCCGAGGTGCCGTCGTCGAGCTCGATGGTGCCGATGCCGAGCGGCGGCGGGATGGCGGCGACGAAACGGCCGAAGGCGGCGGCGCAAAGGCGCCACACCTCGATCTCGATGGCCGCGCCGCCGTCGCGGACCCTCACGAGCCCGGGCTTGGGCGTGGTCTGGCCGGCGAGTTCATACAGCCTATAGGAAGGCGCCGTGCGCGCCGACCTGCAGAAATGCGCGCCGGCCTCCTTCAATTGGCCGTTGAGCGGCATTCCCGAAAGATGCGCGCCGACCACCACCAGTTCGATCATGCCGTCCTCGGCCGCGGCGCCGACAGGTTGCGCGCCCGATTGCCGCCATCCGGTGGCCCCGAGGGCGAGGCCGCTCGCGGCGTGGAGATCGCGCGCCACCGCCGCGACGAGGCCGTCCCGCCCGGCGGCCGCAAGCAGTGTCACGCTCATCGGCAGGCCGTCGTCGCGCGTGCCGGACGGCACGGCGATGCCGCACATGTCGAGCAGATTGACGAAATTGGTGTAGGTCCCCAGCCGGCTGTTGGTCGCGATCGGATCGGCAAGCACGGCATCGACGGTGTAGTGCGTCGGGGCGGTCGGCACGCAGAATAGGTCGACGGAAGCGATGACCGGGGCGAGTCGGGCCTTGTAGGCCTGCAAGGCATAGAACCCGCGAAAAGCGTCGGCGGCCGACAGGTTCCTGGCGCCGCCGATGATCTTGCGCGTCACCGGATGGAGGGCTGCCTCGTTCGCCTCGAAGAAGTCGCGGATCGCCGCGTAACGCTCCGCCACCCAGGCGCCTTCATAGAGCAAGTCGGCGGTGGCGTAGAAATCGCCGAACGGGATTTGGACAAGTCTGGCGCCGAGCGTCTCCAGCGTGGCAAGAGCGGTTTCGAAGCCGGCCTGCATCGATGCGTCGCCGAAGAACTTCAGGTCGGCCTTCGCCGGGATGCCGACGGTCAGCACCGGCGGGCGGGCGGCGAGTGGCTGGACGGCGACGTCGCGCGAATAGGCGTCGAAGGCATCGTGCCCGGCGGCGACCGTGAACACCTTATAGGCGTCATCGACCGTCAGCGCGAAGACCGAGACGCAGTCGAGCGTCCGGCAGGCCGGCACGACCCCCGTCGTCGACAACGCGCCGACCGTCGGCTTCAGCCCGACGATGTTGTTGAGGCCGGCGGGAATGCGGCCCGAGCCGGCGGTGTCCGTGCCGAGCGCGAAGGAAACGATGCCGCGCGCCGTGACCACCGCCGAGCCGGAGGAGGAGCCGCCCGGCACCAGCTTCGGATCAATCGCATTTCTCGGGATCGGCCAGGGCGTGCGCGTCCCGACGAGGCCCGTGGCGAACTGGTCGAGATTGGTCTTGCCGACGACCAGGGCGCCCGCGGCCTTGAGCCGCGCCACCACCGTGGCATCCTTTTCCGGCGTGTAGGCAAATTCGGCGCAAGCGGCCGTGGTCGGCATGCCGGCGACGTCGATATTGTCCTTGACGGCGAAGGGGATGCCCCAGAGCGGTTTCGCCACGGGGTCGAACGGGCCGAGCGCTTCGGCCTCGGCCAGCATGTTGGCTCGCGTCGCAAGGTTGATGAAGATACCGGGATCGCCGGCGGCCGCGATGCGGGCCAGCGCCGTATCGATGACCTCGGCAACGTTCGCGCCGGCCCGGTAGGCTGCGTGCAGGCTGCCGATATCGAAGCGAATGTCGCTCATTTCGTCTCCCCCAGAATGATCACCGGCAGATCCCACTGAATCAGCACGACGCAGCCGTCCTTCGTCCACACCGAATGCTCGGTGCCGACCGGATTGAGGATCACGCTGCCCGCCGGATAGTTGCCGTTCTCGTCGCTCTGCGTGCCGTCCAGCACGACGATGGTCTCCAGCCCGGCATGGCGGTGGCGCGGCACGCCGGCGCCCGGCTGATATTTGAGGACAGCGACGGATGGTTCGACCGGGCCGCCCCTGAGCAGCCAATGGACCGTGACGCCGTCGCGGAAAGGCTCGAACGCCAGATCGCGCCAGCCGCCGTCGACGAGGCCGGCAAAGGCAAGGTTAGGCATTCGCAATTCCCTCGAGTACCTGGTCCGTCGTCGCCGTCCAGCCGACGATGGCGCCCTGCGCCCGGATCATGGCGAGCGCCGCCGCCTTGAATTCGGGAAAGTAGCTTTCCGTCGCATCCTCGGCGACAAGGCACTCATAGCCACGGTCGTTGGCCTCGCGCATCGTCGTCTGCACGCAGACTTCGGTCGTCACGCCGGCAAAGACGAGCTGGCGAGCGCCGAGCCGCTTCAGGTCGTCGCCGAGGCCGGTGGCGTAGAAGGCGCCCTTGCCGGGCTTCTCGATGACGATCTCGCCAGGCAAGGGAGCGACCTCGTCGAGGATCGCGGTGCCCGGCTCGCCGGCGATCAGCACGCGGCCCATCGGCCCGGCATCGCCGATGCGGATGGATGGATTGCCGCGGTCGCGCTTGGCGGGCGGCAGGTCCGAAAGGTCGGGCCTGTGGCACTCCATGGTGTGGATCACCGGCAGGCCGGCGGCGCGGAAACCCTCGATCAGCCGCTTCACCGTCGGCACGATCGCCGTGACCCGGCTGACGTCGTTGCCAAGGCTGGCGCCGAAACCGCCCGGCTCGGCGAAGTCGCGCTGCATGTCGATGACGATGAGCGCCGTCGTCTGAGGCCTGAAGGCAAAGGCGAACGGCAGTGCGTCGATTTCCGCCATCAGTGATGTCCCGCCATATGCTCGCCGATCGTCTGCACGCTCGCCTGCGCGATCGGCGTCTCGTAGACCAGCGCGCCGTCGGACATGACGAGGATGCGATCCGAAAGCTCCAGGAGTTCGTCGAGGTCTTCCGACATCAACAGCACCGCGGCGCCGGCATTGCGCGCCTTCATGATGCGGGCGCGGATTTCGGCGACGGCGGAAAAATCGAGGCCGAAGCAGGGGTTCGACACGATGAGCAGGTCGACCTCGCCGGTGAGCTCACGGGCAAGCACGGCGCGCTGCACGTTGCCGCCCGACAGCGACGCGATCGGTGAGGAGAGCGATGCCGTCTTGACCTTGAACTGCTCGACCAGGCGGG